>CAYFLO010000405.1:0-1503 GCA_964343995.1 uncultured Bifidobacteriaceae bacterium | reverse complement strand
GTGGACAAGGTGCACGCCATCGCCTCGCGCAAGTCCATCGGCGTCGAGGTCGAGTTCGGCGAGAAGATCCTCAAGTGCGAGGACGTGGAGCAGTTCGACTTCTCGAAGGTCGACCTGGTGCTGATGAGCGTCTCGGGCTCGTTCTCCAAGGAATGGTCGCCGAAGATCGGCGCCGCCGGCCCCATCGTCATCGACAACTCGTCGGCCTGGCGCATGGACCCCGACGTGCCGCTGGTGGTCAGCGAGGTCAATCCGCAGGCCATCGCCGATGCGCGCAAGGGCATCATCGCCAACCCCAACTGCACGACCATGGCGGCGATGCCGGTGCTGGCTCCGCTGCATGCAGCGGCAGGCCTGGAGCGGCTCACGGTGGCCAGCTACCAGGCGGTGTCCGGCAGTGGCCTGGCCGGTGTGCGCGAGCTCGCTGATCAGGTGCGCGCGGTGGCCGACGCCGACATCACCCAGCTCACCTACGACGGTTCGGCCGTTGCCTTCCCCGATCCGGCCAAGTACGTGCGCACGATCGCGTTCGACGTGGTCCCGCTGGCCGGCAGCATCGTCGCCGATGGCTCGCTGGAGACCGACGAGGAGCAGAAGCTGCGCAACGAGAGCCGCAAGATCCTGGGTATCCCGGAGCTGCGGGTCTCGGGCACGTGCGTGCGCGTGCCGGTCTTCACCGGCCACTCCCTGGCGATCCACGCGGAGTTCGCCCAGCCCATCACTCCCGAGCAGGCCACGGCGCTTCTCGCCTCGGCTCCGGGTGTGGAGCTGTCCGACGTTCCCACGCCGCTGCAGGCGGCTGGTGCCGACCCGTCGTTCGTCGGCCGCATCCGCCAGGACCAGGCGGTGCCGGGCAACCGCGGGCTCGTGCTCTTCGTGAGCAACGACAACCTGCGCAAGGGCGCGGCGCTCAACGCCGTGCAGATCGCCGAACTCGTCGCCGCGCGCATCCCCGCTTGACCTAGGCTCGGCTCATGAGCCGAATCCAGCGTCTTGTCATCACCGCAAGTGCCGCATTCGCTATGGCTGCCCTCGGCGCGCTCCCCGCGCACGCAGCCGACCAGCCGGGCGACTCCTGCAGCACGCCCGGACAGGTGAAGCCGCTGGGCAGCGGAACGATCGTGTGCCAGGGCGGCACGTGGCAGCCGGGATCGGCGGCACCAGGCGGACAGCCCCCCGCCGGGGCACCTGCGGGAGGCACGTCGCCCGCGGCGGCGGGAAGCAGTTCCAAGGTGGCCACCGCCAAGATCTTCGTTCCGATCGGCACGGCTCTGAGCTCAGCGACCTTCGGTTCCGGTGGCAAGCAGGTGGCGGACGCCACGGCCTGGCGCACACCCGATGGCCGAGTTCGGCTCTTCGCATTCTCCGACGATCCGTCGCGACCCGGCCTGCACATCGCGACCTCGACGACACCGGCGGGCACGACGTTCGTCGCTGAGACCGCCGTGCCGTTCACCGACATCATCGTCGGCCAGCCCCGTGCCTGGGCCCTGGGCGGCAACA
>CAYFLO010000404.1:0-1504 GCA_964343995.1 uncultured Bifidobacteriaceae bacterium | reverse complement strand
CAACCCGCGCGGCCTCGGCGACCTGCCGATCAAGCCCGGGTCTCCGTCGGTGCCGGTGCCCGGCTACGACGTGCGCGTGGTCGATGCGCAGGGCCATGACGTGGCTCCCGGGCAGGAGGGGGCGATCGTCCTGCGACTGCCACTGCCGCCGGGCACCCTGCCGACGCTGTGGGGCGACGACGAGCGCTACGTGCAGGCGTACCTGTCGGCGTTTCCGGGCTGCTACACCACCGGCGACGGCGGATACCTGGACGCCGACGGATACCTATACGTCATGGGGCGCACCGACGATGTCATCAACGTGGCCGGGCACCGGCTGTCCACCGGTGAGATGGAGGCCGTAGTGGCCGGGCACCCGGCCGTTGCCGAGTGCGCCGTCATCGGCGTGCACGATGAGCTCAAGGGGCAGGTGCCGCGCGCCTTCGTCGTCCTCAAGGCCGGAGTCGACGTCGATCCGAACGAGCTGCAGGCCCAGATCGTCGCGCGGGTGCGCGACCAGATCGGCCCGGTGGCCGCGCTCAAGCAGGTCGTCGTCGTGCCGGCCCTGCCCAAGACCCGGTCCGGCAAGATCCTTCGCCGCACGATGCGCGGCATCGCCGACGGACGCGATGAGCCGGTGCCCGGCACCATCGAGGATGTGCGAGTGCTCGACGCCATCCGACCGCTCCTGGCGGGCAGCTGACGTGACTGTTTCCTCATCGGGACCTCTGTCCGGGGTCCTCGTCGCCGATCTGTCGCGGGTGCTCGCCGGTCCCTACGCCACGATGCTGCTGGGCGACCTGGGTGCCGACGTGATCAAGGTCGAACGGCCCGGCAGCGGCGACGACACCCGCGCCTGGGGTCCGCCCTACGCGCCCGATGGCACGTCGACCTACTTCGCCAGCGTCAACCGCAACAAGCGGTCCATCGCCTTGGACCTCACCGACGACGGCGACCTCGCAATTGCCCAGCGCCTCACCGGAGTGGCCGACGTCGTCATCGAGAACTTCGCCGCGGGCAGCCTTGCCCGCTACCGCTTGGACGCCGAGAGCTGCCTGGCGCGCAACCCGCGCGCGATCTACTGCTCGATCACCGGGTTCGGCTCCGGCGCAGGAGCCGAACTGCCCGGCTATGACCTGCTCGTCCAAGCCATGGGTGGGCTCATGAGTGTCACCGGTATCGACGAGCCCACCAAGGCGGGCGTGGCCGTGGTCGATGTGCTCACCGGTCTGCACGCGACGGTGGCGATCCTGGCCGGGCTGCGTGAGCGTGATCGCACCGGTCGCGGTCAGGTGATCGAGGTGTCGTTGCTGTCATCGCTGCTGTCCAGCCTGGTCAACCAGTCGGGGGCCTATGCCGGTGCGGGAGTCGTCCCGGGGCTCCTGGGCAACGCGCATCCGTCGATCGCCCCATACGAGGCCTATGCCGCCTCGGACCGATCGATGGTTCTGGCCGTGGGCAACGACGGACAGTTCCGCGCCCTCATGCAGGTGCTGGGACTGACCTCGCTTGCCGACGATCCGCG
>CAYFLO010000403.1:823-1506 GCA_964343995.1 uncultured Bifidobacteriaceae bacterium | reverse complement strand
AGTGGTGATCTGCCCGCCATCAAGGTCGGCGGGCGCGGCCAGTGGCGCATTGAGGACCTGGCGCTGGAGGAGTACATCGCCCGGCAGTACACGCAGACTTCCAACTTCGTGCGGTCGCACCCACGCTCCTGAGGCGGATGGTCCTCGCGCACGTTGCCGATTGCGCGCTACTCCGAGAGTGTCCATCGCCGCACACCTGCGAACGCGACGATCCGTCGTCCGACCTCGAGGTGGTCCACCCCCACCCGGAGGTGATCGCGGGCAGCACAGGCGAGCACATCTCCGGTGACCATCACGACGCGCAGCTCACCTCCGGCCTCGCGATGCTCACGGAGGACACTGCCCAGGGAGCGTGTCAGCACTGGGTCGTCCGGCCGCGCGACCGGCGACGACAGCGCTGGGATCAGCGGATCCCGGGTCACCTGCACCAGGCTGGCGAGTGAAACAAGGATTCGAATCGCGCGGTACGCTCCTGCGCATTCATCAGTTCGCACGACCACATGTGCGTCGACGCCCTCCCGCGACTCCAGGACACCCACGACAGTCTCGCCGTCGTCACACTGGACCCTCACGACATGCCCGTTCCACGAGCGCAGGCGATCAGCCAGCGTCAGGCTCGCCTCGTCGGCCATACCGATACTTCGCGCGTCGTCGCGGACTTCACTGGCGATCTCCCGCTCGAT
>CAYFLO010000403.1:0-813 GCA_964343995.1 uncultured Bifidobacteriaceae bacterium | reverse complement strand
CGCACATCGTCGTCCGTGAGCGGCCCTGAGGTCATCGCGCCATGGTGCACAGGCCCCGGCGATCGGCGTTCCCCGCGATCGTGCCTGTGGACGACACGCCGGTGGTGTTTCGTCGCGCCGGCACCCGGGTATATGCGAAGGCAACCGTTATCCACCGATGGACAACGGCCGATTGACCGGTTGGCGGCACCCGACCTACAACACCCGCATGCATGTGCGGCGCAGGCGAGACGTCCTCGCTCCCCCGGCGCCCGCATGTCCAGGAAGGATCGTCATGGCCGCCCGCACCCTGTCCGTCGTTCCCCCGCTCGTCGTGGAGCGACCCGACCCGATCGACGACGCTCCCGCGCGTCGCCTCGCGGCCGTTCCCCGCCAGTTGGCGCTGGACCTGCCGTGGGAGGTGGCCCCGGGTGTCCCCGCCGTGCCTCCCGTACCGCCGGGTCTCAGGCTGGTCACCGACGACACCCCCGCACCCGGCAGCGACCGGGCACTTCCCGATCCGGCGCGCTGGACGGCCCAGCTCGCGCGCGCCATCGCCGAGGTGGGCACCGGCCAGCGCCCGCCCGGCCAGCTCACCAAGTGGGTCGCCCGCGAGGAGCTCGCCCGCCTGGTCATGCGCGGGGCCGCATATCGACGACATCCCGCCGTGCGCGGTCAGGTCGATCCCGGTGCCGCCCGCACGGTGCGCTCGGTTCGGGTATGCCCGGTGGCCCCGGGCATCGTTGAAACGTCCGCGGTTCTCGTCGGGCCGACTCGGGCGCGCGCGGGGGGCTCAGCCAAACGCGATCGCGGTGGCCAACCACTGCCCGCCGA
>CAYFLO010000402.1:0-1510 GCA_964343995.1 uncultured Bifidobacteriaceae bacterium | reverse complement strand
CGGTCGGCCTGGCCGCCTTCGTCGTCGGGTACGCCGGTCTGGGCTGGTCGCACGGCGGTCCCTGGGCGTTCGTCTTCATCGCAATCTACGGACTCTTCCCCGCGTTCACCGACGGCGTGGGAAAGGCGTGGATCTCCTCGCTCGTACCGGATGCGCACCGCGGCCGCGCTCAGGGCGTCTTCCAGATGCTCACGTCCGGCTCGCTGCTGCTCGCCGGGGTGTGGGCGGGCGCCCTATGGGAGGCCGGACCCGGTCGCGGCGAACTCCCCCTCATCATCAGCGGCGTCGTCGCGGCGGTGGCGATGGTCGCGATGGTGGTCGGTCGTCGGTGGCTGCCCTCGACGCTTCCCTCAGCCACCGCAGCCGTGCCACCGGCGCCGCCGGTCGACGACGTGCCGCGGGCGTAGCCCTACTTGAGCTCGTCCACAATCACGCGCTTGAGCACCTTGCCGGACGGCCCCACCGGCAGCGCCTCGCGCACGTGCACCGTGCGCGGGTACTTGTGCTGGCCCACCCGCTCCTTGACCCACGCCACCAGCGCGTCCGGGTCGACGCTCTGTCCGGCCGCGCACACGACGACCGCATGGATTTCCTCGCCGTAGTGCTCGTCGGGCAGGCCCACGACCGCCACCTGGGCCACGCCCGGGTAGGTCATGATCACCTCCTCGACCTCGCGCGGGTACACGTTGAACCCGCCGCGGATGATGAGGTCCTTCTTGCGGTCGACGATGAAGAAGAAGCCGTCCTCGTCGCGGTAGCCGACGTCGCCGCTGCGGAACCAGCCGTCGACCACGACGGCCTCCGTGGCCTCGGGCTTGTTGAGGTAGCCGTCGAAGATGTTGTGCCCGCGGATGACGATCTCACCGGGCTGGCCGTCGGGAAGCAGGTCGATGCGGCCCTCCACCTCGGCATCGGCCACGGCCACGTCGACCCCCCACAGCGCACAGCCGATGGAGCCGACCTTGCGGCCGTAGACCGCCTGGTTGAACGTGGCCACGGGCGCGGTCTCCGACAGGCCGTAGCCCTCGTAGACGTCGACGCCGAAGACGTCCTTGACCTTCTCAATCACCGCGACCGGGATCGCGGCACCGCCGCTGACCACCTGACGCCACGGCGGCCGGGCCGGGTTCTCAGCGGCCGCAGCGAGCAGGGCCATGTACATCGTGGGCACGCCGGCGAAGAAACTCACACCCTCGCGGACCATGAGGTCCAGCGCCGCCGGTCCCTCGAAGCGCGGCATGAGCACGAGGGTCGCCCCGACGAGGAAGCCGCCATTCATGTTGACGGTCTGGCCGAACGAGTGGAAGAGCGGGAGCACGGCCAGGAGCACGTCGTCGTGACGGATGTCGCAGGCGTCGCGCGCGCAGATGGTGGCGTTCCACACCATGTTGCTGTGGGTGAGCACGGCGCCCTTGGGCTTGCCCGTGGTGCCGGACGTGTACAGGATCACCGCCTCGTCCTCGGGGCGACGCGGCAGCAGGGCGGCGACCGGTTCGGCGGCCATCGCCAG
>CAYFLO010000401.1:0-1523 GCA_964343995.1 uncultured Bifidobacteriaceae bacterium | reverse complement strand
GGCGTCCTTCCCGCGGGCCACGAGCAGGGAGTGCGCGGTGACGACGTGCTCGCCTGCCACCGTCGCGAGGTCGCAGCGGGTGGTGACCATGTCGTTGCCCGCGGCCTCGCGAATGGTCTCGATCGTCGTGGTCATGACGAGCTCGTCACCGGCGACGATCGGCCGGGTGTAGGCGAAGCGCTGCTCGCCGTGCACGACGCGCGAGTAGTCCAGGCCGAAGTCGGGGTCCTTGACCACGTCGACGCTGGCCTCCAGGGCGATGACGATCGCGAAGGTGGGCGGGGCGACGAGGTCGGCATAGCCCAGGGCCCGTGCGGCGGCGACGTCGCGATAGGCCGGCTGCGGGTCGCCGATCGCGTCGGCGAAGGCACGGATGCGCTCGCGACTGACGAGGTACGGCTCACCACCGGGGTAGGAGCGCCCGACGAAATCGGGATTGAGTGCCATGCCGGCAGGCTAGCGCCCGGCCGCGGATGCCGGAGGTCGCGGAGCCCACCAGGCCAGGAACGCCGCCCACACGAGCAGCAGCCATCCGGCGCCGAGGAGCCAGGAACCCAGAACGTCGGTGACCCAGTGCTTGCCGACGAGGAGGCGGGCGGGCGCCTGGAGCAGGCCCACCACCGCGAGCACAGGTGCGACGACCACGGAGGCGCGCACCGGGAGCAGGTACCAGGCGATGAGCGCCATGGCGCACCACACGGTGAACCCGGCGAACGTGTGACCGGAGGGGAACGACAGGTGCTGCTGCAGGTCGCTGTTCTCGATGAACGGCGGACGCTCACGGGCGATGGAGAACTTCAGCAGGTTCGACAGCAGCACGCCGACCTGGGACACCACGACCAGGAACAGGGCCCAGCGCCACTGACGGAACACCAGGAGCACCACGGCCACGATGGGGACGATGACGATGTTGCGTGGCCCGTCGACCAGCCACGACAGGCTTTGAGCCGCCGACAGGACAGCCGGGTGCGCCTGGCCGAACTCCCAGAACCAGGTGTTGACCGGCAGATCACGGGCGTTCGCGGCGACGAGGTCGTGGGCGATGACAGCGGCAAGTGACAGGCCCAGGGCGAGCAGAACACCCGCCACGATGGCAATCCGCGCAGCCGTGGCGCGCGCCGGAAGGACGTGGCGCGACGGGGTGGCAGGACTCGACGGCACGCTGGACGCTCGCGACGCCGCCGGAGAACCGGCTAGCGGGTCTCCTTGTGCACCGTGTGCTTGTTGCAGTTCGGGCAGAACTTCTTCGCCTCGAGACGATCGGGATCGTTGCGGCGGTTCTTCTTGGTGATGTAGTTGCGGTGCTTGCAGTCCTCGCACGCCATGGTGATCTTGGGACGGATGTCGGTTGCCTTGGCCATGGTGTCCTCGTTCGCAGGGAAGTTCCGGTCGTGCGGGTCAGTGGTGCAGGTCAGTCGTGCGGGTGGTGCCGGTGGTGCGGGTCGTGCTCGTCGTGCTCGTCGTGCCGCGTAGCGGAGGCCGGACTTGAACCGGCGACACAGCGATTATGAGCCGCTTGCTCT
>CAYFLO010000400.1:0-1527 GCA_964343995.1 uncultured Bifidobacteriaceae bacterium | reverse complement strand
GCCGGGCAGTGGGCGCACGCGATCGGCCTCATGGTCGGTGCCCACGTTCCGCTGCATTCCGCCGAGCACTTCTACGTGGTCACCGAGCACATCGACGGCATGGATCGGATGGCCCCGATCCTGCGCGACCCCGATGGCTACACCTACATGAAGGAGGAGGTGGGGGGCCTGGTCGTCGGCGGATTCGAGCCGGTGGCCAAGCCGTGGGTCGACCCCACTGCGATCCCCTACCCGTTCGAGTTCTCGCTGCTGGAGGAGGACTGGGATCACTTCTCGATCCTCATGGAGTCCGCACTCCACCGCGTGCCGGTGCTCCAGGAGACCGGCATCAAGAAGTTCTACAACGGCCCGGAGTCCTTCACCCCGGACAACCAGTTCATCCTGGGCGAGGCGCCGCAGGTGCGCGGGTTCTACGTCGCCGCGGGCTTCAACTCCGTGGGCATCGCCTCCGCCGGCGGCGCCGGACGCGCGCTGGCCGAGTGGATCGTCGCCGGGGAGCCGCAGTCCGACCTCGTGTCGGTCGACATCCGGCGCTTCGGCGCCTTCCAGAACAACCGCCCGTGGCTGCGCGCCCGCGTGGGCGAGGTCCTCGGCCTGCACTACTCCGTGCCGTGGCCCAACCGCGAGTTCGAGACCGCACGTCCGTTCCGTCGCTCGCCTCTGCACGAGCGGATGGGCCAGGCCAATGCCGCCTTCGGTTCGCGGTTCGGCTGGGAGCGTCCGATCTTCTTCGCTCCCCCGGGGCAGCAGCCCGTCATCGAGTACGACTGGGGCTTCCAGAACTGGATCCCGTGGGTCGACCAGGAGCAGCGCGCCGCTCGCGAGGGCGTGGCCCTGTTCGACGAGACCTCGTTCGGCAAACTCCTGGTCACCGGCCCGGATGCCGAGCGCCTGCTGCAGTGGGTGTGCGCCAACGACGTGGCCGTCCCGGTCGGCACGATCGTCTACACCGCCGTGCTCAACGACCGCGGCACCTACGAGGCCGACGTCACGGTCACGCGCACGGGCGAGCACGAGTACCTGTGGGTCACCTCCGCCGGATCCCCGGTGCGCGACCTGGACTGGCTGCGCCGACACACCGACCCGTCCTGGCAGGTCGAGATCGTCGACGTGAGCGATGCCTGGGCCGTCATCGGCGTCATGGGTCCGCGCAGTCGCGATCTGCTCGGGCGCATCACGACGGCCGACCTGAGCAACGAGGCCTTCGCGTTCGGCACGAGCCGGCTCATCGACGTGGGGCCGGCCACGGTGCGCGCCAGCCGCATCACCTACGTCGGCGAGCTCGGCTGGGAGCTGTACGTCCCGGCGCCGTTCGCCGTGGGCGTCTACGACCTGCTGCGCGAGCACGGTGCCGACCTCGGCGTGCGCGATGCCGGCTACTACGCCATCAACGCCCTGCGCCTGGAGAAGGGCTACCGCGCGTGGGGCCCGGAGCTCTCGCCGGACTACGGCCCGGTCGAGGCCGGCCTGCTCTTCGCCACCAAGCACCGCACCGAGATCGACTTCGTCGGGCGTGCGGCGCTCGCG
>CAYFLO010000399.1:0-1547 GCA_964343995.1 uncultured Bifidobacteriaceae bacterium | reverse complement strand
TCGGCCTCGGCGGCCAAGACCCCGTCGTGCACACCGGTCAACACCGTGGCCACCCCGGCCGGGGCGACCTCCATGGCACTGGAGTGGACGCCGGCGACCAAGGTGCCCAAGGGCGCCAAGCCGGGGTCGTGTGATCCGAAGAAGCCGTTCACCGGCTACGAGATCCAGCGGCAGATCCTGGGTGGCTGGGCCGACCTGCCTATGCAGCCCACACCGAACGACACCGCGTTCGAGGCCACCGACCTGCCTCAGGGGGTCAAGCTCTGCTTCCGGATCCGAGTGCTGGATGCCACCGGCCACTCCGACTACAGCAAGCCGTTCTGCAACACCCTGAAGGTGACGTCACCGTCGCCCACGGCGTCGACGAGCGCCTCTGGCTCCGCGAGCCCGTCGGCGTCCTGACGCTACGGCTTGGGCAGCGACGTCGGCACGGGTGGCATGGCCGGGGTCACCGCTCCGAGGGCCTTCGACGGAAGCGCCGACGGCACGGCTGACGGAAGTCCACTGGGCACGGCCGTGGGCACACCGGCGGGCATATCGGCTGTGACCGTCGTGGGCAGTCCGGTCGGTGTCTGAAGGAAGCCGGCCTCGCTGATGGCCACCTCGCCGATGCGCTCGGTGGATCCGGTCTGCGAGAAGTCCGGCGGGTAGACCGCGAGGATCGTCATCTTCACCGAGCCGGTCACGTGGTCACTGAACCGGTACACCTGATTGGCGGGAGCGCCCTGCTGGAGCGAGTCGACGTTGATCATCTCGGCACTTCCGTCATCGAACTCAAGAAGCAACTGCGATGGCGTGGCCAGTGCCTTCTGGCCGAGCTGATCGTTGTGAATGCCGGGGGAGATGGTGAGGCGATCGATCGAGACGGGTTCGTGCATGACGAACGTGAGCGAGGTGCCGACGCCGTAATTGGTGCTGGGCGCACTGGCCCAGAAGACGGTCGACTGGCCTGAGATGAGCGACGCGGGGAGCGTGCCGGACAGGCTGCTCGACGCGGTGACGTACTTGACCGGAGCGGGCACGCCCTCGTACGGGTTGATGAACTCCACGATGCGCTGGTAGCCCAGGCGGCAGTAGCGGATCACCTCGTCCTGGTAGGGCCCGAAGAAGGCGAAGAGGATGGCACCGATGACGAGCGCAACCGTCGCCGTCATCGCCCATGCCTTCCAGTCATGCTTGCGGGGCGGCTTGTGCGCGGCGTCGGTTGACTTCTTGCCCGGGCCGCGCGAGGACTTCGTGGGCGCATCGGCCGTGGGCGCCAGGATCGCCCCGGGCAGGACCGCGCCGCACTCATCGCAGAAGGCGTCGCCCTCGGGGTTGTGGGCGCCGCAGATGGGGCAGATGAGGGTGCCGGTGCCCTCGACGTCGCCGCCCAGGGCGATGGTGTGCGCGGGGGCCGGCACGACGCGCTGGGGCAGTTCGGCGGTGGGATCCGTGGGCGTGGTGTTCGGGACGACTCGAGGGCCGTTGTCGTCCGACGGCACCGGCGCGGGCAGCGCGGGCGTCGCCACGTCGACGTTGAGGTCCGCGACGACGTTGATGCCGCG
>CAYFLO010000398.1:0-1550 GCA_964343995.1 uncultured Bifidobacteriaceae bacterium | reverse complement strand
GAGCCGGTCACGAGCTTCCAGCACTCGTTCGTCGCCACCGAGAACGGCCTGGCGCGTGCCTTCGGCCTGAGCCAGACCGAGCAGGCGGCGAGCATCATCGATAAGGCCGCGCACCCGGACGCGCGCGACGAGCTCCGCGAGGCGGCGGCGTCCTTCGGCCTGCTGCCGCGCCCCTAGGCTGGTCGCATGCTCCGACGCGGTCGCCAGCGCGACACCCTCGTCCTGCCCCCCGGCCGCTACCGCATGGGCGGCGAGCACTTCAAGGACGACACCGCGTTCATCGCCACGTCGGTGCGCGATGTGAAGCGGCTGCAGGACTACGCCGGGCTCACCAAGGACAGCCGCCTGCTCGACTGGGGCTGCGGCGCCGGGCGCCTGGCCGTCGGCGTCAAGGTGCATCTCGACGGCATCGCCGACTATCACGGCGTCGACGTGCAGCCCGAGCTCATCGAGTGGGCCAGCGCCAACCTCGGTGCGCCGAATTACCGGTTCACCTGCGTCGATGTGAGCAACGAGCGCTACAACCCGGACGGTTCGCCGGAGCGCACGCTCGCGGCCAGTTCCGGCACCGTCGACGTCTTCTACGCGTACTCGGTCTTCTCGCACATGAACGACGACGACACCCCCGCCTACCTGCGACTCATCGCTGACGCGCTCGTACCCACGGGCCGCGCGTTCGTCACGTGCTTCGTCGAGGAGGACGTGCCGGACTGGGTCGAGAACCCGGAGAACTACGGCCCCCTGGACTGGAAGGGGCGCCTGCACTGCACGCGGTTCTCGCGCCGGCACTTCGAGGACCACGTCGCCGCGGCCGGACTGGCGGTCGACCGGTTCGAGTACGGCCGCGAGACCGACGGGCAGAGCCTGTACATCCTGCGTCCGCGCTGACGTCATCGGCTGTTCGCCTCAGCCCCGCAGCCCCGTGGGGCGATCTGCCTCACACCCCCCGCACGGGGGCGGCGTCGGTCCCTGGCCTGGTGCCATTCCTGGGTTATCGTCGCGACGATCCCCGACGAAAGGTCCCCCATGCGTCGCGTCACCGCGCTCCGCTCGACCCTGGCCGCCGCAGCGGCCTCCGCTCTCGCGCTGAGCGCCGTGGCGCTCGCCGCGCCCGCCGCGCACGCCAACTCCGGCGGCCCGCTGGGCCCCAACGCCTTCGGCCTGCACGTGCCGGGGCTGTCGGTCGGTGCCGACCCGAGCATCCCGTACGGCACCGTGCGTCTGTGGGACGGCGGCACCGCGTGGGGCCAGGTCGAGCAGGCACCCGGGCAGTTCTGGTGGAACGGCCTGGACTACGCCATCCAGAACGCCAACGCGCAGAAGGTCTCGATCCTGTACGTGCTGGGCAGCACCCCCACGTGGGCGGCGACCAACAAGAAGCAGGGCACGTACCCCAACAAGGGTGCGGCCTCGATGCCGACGATGGCCGCGTGGACCGCGTGGGTCGACGCCGTCACCAAGCGCTACGCGAACTCCATCGACGCCTACCAGATCTGGAACGAGGCGAACCTGCAGACGTTCTGGCGGATGATCTGCGCGGCCGCGGCGGT
>CAYFLO010000397.1:0-1553 GCA_964343995.1 uncultured Bifidobacteriaceae bacterium | reverse complement strand
GCGCCTTGCGGCCCTTCTGGTTGATCTTCACCTTGACCACGATCACCTTCTTGCCCGTCTTCGACTTGACGGTGGCCTGGCCGATCGTGACCTTCTTGTCCGCGCGGACGTTGATGCCGTCGCCCTGACCGAGGAGGACGGCCGCCGGCGCGGTCATCTTCACCGAACAGCGCGCGAGCGACTGGCCCTCGGGCGCGGTGCACGGGATCTCGGCCGTGATCTCCTGCGTCTCGCCGTTCGTGGACGGCGCGATGTCGACGGTGATCTCCGCCGGGATGCTCGTGACCTTCAGGGCCGGGCCCGGCGTCGGGGCGGTCGAGGTCGTGGTCGGCGTCGTGGTCGTGGTGGTGGCCGCCGGAGTCGAGGTTCCGTCGGCGATCTTGTACACGCCGCCCGGCGTGCTGCTGGGGCCACCCATCGACCCCATGAGACCGACGTACACATTCGACGAGGAATCGACCGCGATTCCCGCCGGCTGCGTTGCGAGCGTTACGAGCGACGTCACCACGCCAGCGGACGTGATCTTGGACACGCTGCCGGTCGGCGAGCCCATCCCCGATACCTGGTTCGCCGTGTAGATCGAGCCATCGGGCCCGACCGCGATCGACCTCGGGTTGCTACCCATCGGGAGGGTGGCCCAGCCCACGTTGACCGTCCCCGTCGCGATCTGGATCCGGTCGATCAGCCCTTGGTTGCTGGAGTAGCGCGCGACGTAGATGTACGTCGCACCGCTCGCGACCGCGCAGTCGTTGTTCGTACCGGGGCCAACGGTGTACGTGGCGTTCGCGGTGGAGCTTGAAGTGAACGTCGCTCCCGTGAACTTCTGCACAGAGCTGCTGCCCGTGCCGACGTAGGCGTCGCCCGCGGAGTCGTTGGTCACGTCGCACGGCGTGTCGGCCAGGGTCTTCGGCGTCGGCGCGGCGCCACTCGCGGTCCCCGCGGGGATCTTCCCCAACGACTTCTGCGCGCTTTGGCCGGCGACCCACCACACGTTGCCGGAGCCGTCGACCGTCACGCGCGACAGGCCGGTGATGCCGGAATACGAGTAGGTGTTCGAGCCGCTCGCATCGAACAGCTTGATGCCCGTGTAGCCCGACTGGACGACCATCGACCCGCTGGGGCCAGCGCTGATGTCGTACGCGTAGTTGCCCGCGCCGAGGTTCGCCCACGCGGCGGTTGCAGTGCCCGCCGACGTTATCTTCGCCACCTTCGTGTCGTAGGTCGCGTAGACGTTGCCCGAGGAGTCGACGGCGACGTCAGAGAGGATGGTGCCCGCCCCGCCACTCCAGAACAATTCCGCCGTCGCCGCGCTCGCCGAACCGACGGCGACCAGCGACCCGATGACGGCCGCCAGCGCGACCAACGACTTCACCTTCACGACGACCTCCACACGGGATCCGGAAACGGTCAGACAGCCCGAAACCGGTCTGCCCACGACAACGCGCGTACCTTACACAAGCGCGTCACAAACTCCGCCGGTCTCACGCCGCGAGGTACGGGCAGTGCCGGCAGCCGCGCTCGCAGCAGTACCCCCGCTCGGCGTGCACCGCGGC
>CAYFLO010000396.1:0-1575 GCA_964343995.1 uncultured Bifidobacteriaceae bacterium | reverse complement strand
GCCCAGACCGATCTCGGTGCGCCCCGCCGGGTCATAGACCAAGACGTCGGCGTCGAATCCGGGGGCGATGGCGCCCTTGCGGCCGTAGAGACCGAACATGCGGGCGGGCGTCGTGGAGCACAGCTCGACCCAGCGCTCCAGTGAGATCTCGCCGTCGACGACGCCCTGGAAGATCAGGTCCATGCGGTGCTCGACGCTGCCGATGCCGTTGGGGATCTTGGAGAAGTCGCCCAGGCCCATCTCCTTTTGCTCCTTGAAGCAGAACGGGCAGTGGTCGGTGCTGATGACCGACAGGTCGTTGGTGCGCAGGTAGCGCCACAGTTCCTTCTGGTGCTCCTCGGCCTTGGAGCGCAGGGGAGTGCTGCACACCCACTTGGCCCCCTCGAAGCCCGGCTGGGAGAGCTGGTCCTCCAGGCTCAGGTAGAGGTACTGCGGGCAGGTCTCGCCGAAGAAGTTGCCGCCCGTGTCGCGGGCCGCCTGCAGGACGTTGACGGCCTGCTTGGCCGACATGTGCACGATGTACAGCGGGGCTCCGGTGAGGCTGGCGAGCATGATCGCGCGGTTGGTTGCCTCGGCCTCGGTCTCCCAGGGGCGCGTGAGTGAGTGGTACTTGGGATCGGTCTTGCCCTCGGCGAGCGCCTGGGCCACGAGCACGTCGATGGCGCTGCCGTTCTCGGCGTGCATCATGATCATGGAGCCGTTGCGGGACGCCTGCTGCATGGCCTGCAGAATCTGGCCGTCAGAGCTGAGGAACACGCCCGGGTAGGCCATGAAGAGCTTGAACGTGGTGATGCCCTCGTCGACGAGCTCGTCCATCGCCTTGAGCGATTCAGAGTCGACTCCACCCACCACCTGGTGGAAGCCGTAGTCGATGAACGTTTTGCCGCGCGCCTTCTCGTGCCACGCGGCCAGGCAGTCCTGCACCCGCTCGCCCTGCTTCTGCACGGCGAAGTCGATGATCGTGGTGGTGCCGCCCCACGCCGCGGCCCGCGTGCCGGACTCGAAGGTGTCCGATGCCACGGTGCCGCCGAACGGCATCTCCATATGGGTGTGTCCGTCGATGCCGCCGGGCACGACGTACTTCCCGCGAGCGTCGATGACCTTGTCGACGGATGCTGCGAGGTTGCCGCCCAGCGACGTGTCGCCGGGGGCGAGCACAGCGGCGATGCGCTCACCGTCGATGAGCACGTCGGCCTGGGTGGATCCCGTGGCCGAGACCACGGTGCCGTTGGTGATGAGGATCGTGGACATCGTCGCTCCCTGGGTGGTCGGTGGTTCGGGTGACTAGGGGCGCACGAGGTCGTCGTACGCGTCGGGACGGCGGTCGCGGTAGAACTGCCAGCGATTGCGCACCTCGGTGAGCAGGTCCATGTTGAGGTCGCGGACGATGAGCTCGGGCTTGTAGGGATCGCCCTTCTCGCCGACGTAGTTGCCCTCGGGATCGACAAAGTACGACTGCCCGTAGAAGTCGTCGTCGCCGAGCGGCTCGATGCCGACGCGGTTGATGGCGCCGACGTAGTACTCGTTGGCGACGGCCGCGGCAGGCTGCTCGATGCTCCACAGGTACTGCGAGAG
>CAYFLO010000395.1:0-1581 GCA_964343995.1 uncultured Bifidobacteriaceae bacterium | reverse complement strand
GCGCGGAGCGGGCCGGAGCCACGGCTTCGGGCACGAAGGCGCCTCGTTCCAAGCGGGCTGGCGCCAAGGCCGCTGGCGCTAAGGCGGCTCGTGGTCCCCGCACTCCGCGCGCTCCGCAGCACGCCGGCGAGCACACGATCATCCGCACCTGGGCCCGCGCCAATGGTGTGAAGGTCACCATGCGCGGCCGCGTCAACGCATCCGCGCGTCAGGCATGGGAAGCGGCGGGTTCGCCCGGTGCGGTCATCGTGACGACGATCGCCTCGGCCGCAGCGGTGACGTCCACGCCGACCCCATCGGTTGCGCCGGCATCGTCCGCGCCGGCATCGTCCGCCTCCACGGCCACTGACGCCGAGTCGTCGTCGCGCGCCGACTTCCTCGCGGCTCCGGCCTCGGCCTGAGCGCCGCAGCCGAATCGGAAACGCCCACCGTGGTCCAGGAAGCCGGCCGCTACGCGCCGGTCCCCGCCGACCTCATCCGACGCGCCCCCAAGGTGCTCCTGCACGACCACCTCGACGGCGGACTGCGGCCGCAGACGATCATCGACCTGGCCCGCGAGACCGGCTACGCGGGGCTGCCCGCGACGGAGCCGGAAGCACTGGCGCGCTGGTTCTCCGAGGCGGCGTACTCCGGATCGCTGGAGCGCTACCTGGAGACGTTCGCGCACACCGTCGGGGTGATCCAGACGCCGGCGGCCGTGCGGCGGGTGGCGCGTGAGTGCGCCGTCGACCTGGCCGAGGACGGTGTCGTCTACGCCGAGGTGCGGTTCGCCCCTGAACTGCACTGCGAACGCGGGATGACGCTGCACGAGGTGGTCGAGGAGACCCTCACCGGCTTCGCTGAGGGGCAGCGCGAGGCCGCGGCCGCGGGGCATCCCATCACCGTCGGTGTTCTGCTCACGGCCATGCGCACAGCCAGCCACGCGCGGGAGATCGCTGAACTCGTCGTGGAGTACCGCGACCGCGGCGTCGTCGGCTTCGACATCGCTGGCGCGGAGGCAGGGTTCCCGCCCACCCGCCAGCTCGACGCCTTTGAGTACCTGCGGCGCGAGAACGCGCACTTCACCATCCACGCCGGCGAGGCATTCGGGCTGCCGAGCATCTGGGAGGCGATCCAGTGGTGCGGCGCCGACCGGCTCGGGCACGGGGTACGCATCGTCGACGACATCACGATCGGGCCCGATGGTGCTCTGGTGCTCGGGCGTCTGGCCGCATATGTGCGCGACCGCCGGATCCCGCTGGAGATGTGCCCGTCGTCGAACGTGCAGACGGGGGCGGCGGCGAGCATCGCCGAGCACCCGATCGGGATGCTGCGTCGGCTGGGGTTCCGGGTCACCATCAACACCGACAACCGGCTCATGTCCGGCACCTCGATGAGCCGCGAGATGGAACTGCTGAGCGAGGCGTTCGGCTACGGCCTGGACGACCTGCAGTGGTTCACGGTGAATGCGATGAAGAGCGCCTTCCTGCCGTTCGAGGAGCGACTGGCCCTCATCAACGACCGGATCAAGCCGGGTTACGCTGAGCTGAAGGCGGTGCTGGCCGAGCGGCTGGGCACTGCGCGATCGTGAGGAGCGCTCCC
>CAYFLO010000394.1:0-1584 GCA_964343995.1 uncultured Bifidobacteriaceae bacterium | reverse complement strand
GGTTGGTACCCCTGCGCAGCCTTCACCGTGCCGTCGTCCCGCACCGTCGTGAGTGCGGAGTACCCGACGACGACCAAGATCCAGCAGGACGTCCAGGCGCGTGCGTACATCTACGGAACCGCGGCAGCGGCGAAGTCGGCGTTCCAGCGACTGCAAAGCAAGGCGTCGACCTGCAATGGCAAGCGCGATATGGCCTCGGGTGAGTCCGGGCCGAAAACCATGCGCGTGACCACGACAACGGGCAAGCTCAACTCGCTTGTCAACACGGGGCTTGCGTCGGTCTACGTGTACGCCCGCACCGCACCTCTCCCTGGCGCTGCAAACGCGGCCCAGAATTCGGGCGCCGACTACACGGTCTACACCTTGGCGAACGACACGATCCTCATGACGACGGCCAATGAGACGGGCACCGTCGGCTACACCGTCGCCCAGCGCAAGGCCGTCGTCGACTTTGCCAGCGATGTCGCGCACTCGTGGGGAATGGCCAACAGCTGATTCTCCCGAAGGTTCGGTCCGGCTCCTGACGGGCCGCACCGGCGACGCAATCTGCCTGCACCGACAGATCGCCTACGCTGGCGGCATGCGTGTGGCCATCGGAACCCGCAAGGGACTGTGGATCGCCACCGGCGACCAGAACGGCTGGGAGGTCAGCCAGCCGCTGAAGCAGATGGCCGAGTTCGCCTCGGTGGCGTGGGTGCCGCGCGATCCGGCATCGCCGCCGCGCCTGGTGGTGGGAGCGCGCAGCTGGTTCTGGGGGCCGGCCGTGCTCACCAGTGACGACGACGGGGCCACGTGGACCGAGCCGTCGACGGGCGCCATCGCCTTCCCCGAGCAGGCCGGCGCCGCTGTGCACCGCATCTGGAGCCTGGCGCCCGATCCGCGCGTGCCGGGACGCGTGTGGGCCGGGGTCGAGCCGCACTCGCTGTGGCGGTCCGACGACCACGGCCAGAGCTTCACCCTCAACCAGGACCTGTGGGACCACCCGCACCGCACCGAATGGCTGCCGGGCAACGGCGGCGCGGCGGTGCACACGATCATGCCGCGCACCGACGCCTCGATGGTCATCGCCATGAGCACCGGTGGCGTGTACCGCTCCGCCGACAGCGACAGCGGCTGGGAGCCGGCCAACCAGGGCATCCGGGTCGACTTCGCCCCCGATCCGTACCCGGCCTACGGGCAGTGCGTGCACCGCATCGCGGTGGATGCGGTTGACCAGCAGCGCATCTACGCGCAGAACCACGGCGGCGTTTTCCGCTCCGACGACGGCGGCACGAGCTGGGTGTCGATCACCGAGGGACTGCCCGCCGACTTCGGTTTCGTCGTGCTCGCGCACCCCACCGTCGCCGACCGGGTGTGGGTGATCCCCATCGACGGCGACACGATGTTCCCGCCCGAGGGGCGGCTGCGGCTGTGGCAGTCCGACGACGCCGGTGCCACCTGGCGCGCGGTGGGCGACGGGCTGCCGGACGACCATTACGCGTCGGTCATGCGCGATGCCGCGCACGCGATGGATGTCGACGGCACGACGGCCATCGCGTTCGGCACGCGCAACGGCTCGGTCTACGCGAGCCTGGACGACGGCCG
>CAYFLO010000393.1:0-1589 GCA_964343995.1 uncultured Bifidobacteriaceae bacterium | reverse complement strand
TGGACGTCCGCCGGTCCGGCGACCTCCACGCGGCCGTTATACATTCGGGCTCCCGTCGACGGGACGGACTGTACTGCGGATGGAGGGAGCCACGGTGGGCGAGCGCCTGGTGGTCCGCGGGGCCCGTGAGCACAATCTCCGCGACATCTCCCTTGACCTGCCGCGCGATGCCCTCATCGTCTTCACCGGCCTTTCCGGCTCAGGAAAGTCGAGCCTGGCTTTCGACACCATCTTCGCCGAGGGCCAGCGCCGCTACGTGGAGAGCCTGTCGGCCTACGCGCGGCAGTTCCTCGGCCAGATGGACAAGCCTGACGTCGATGTGATTGAGGGACTGTCTCCTGCGGTCTCCATCGACCAGAAGTCCACCTCGCGCAATCCGCGCTCGACCGTCGGCACGATCACCGAGGTCTACGACTACCTGCGCCTGCTCTTCGCCCGCATCGGCGTCCCCCACTGCCCCGAATGCGGTGACGTCATTGCCCGACAGACGCCCCAGCAGATCGTCGACCAGGTGCTCGGACTCGCCTCCGGCACCCGGTTCCAGGTGCTTGCGCCGGTCGTTCGGGAGCGCAAGGGGGAGTACGCCGACCTCTTCCGGCAACTGCAGGCGCAGGGGTACTCCCGGGTACGGGTCGACGGTGTGGTGCACGCCCTCGGTGAGGTTCCTGCCCTGAAGAAGCAGGAGAAGCACACCATCGAAGTGGTCGTCGATCGCCTGGCGGTCAAGGCGGACTCCCGACAGCGGCTCACCGATTCGGTCGAGACGGCCCTGCGTCTTTCGGGCGGCGTCGTGACGCTGGAGTTCGTCGATCTCCCCGACGCAGATCCCGGTCGCGAGCGCACCTTCAGCGAGCACCTGGCCTGCCCACGTGACGGACTGTCATTCGAAGAACTCGAGCCTCGCTCATTCTCCTTCAACTCCCCGTTCGGGGCATGCCCGGAGTGCACGGGTCTGGGCACGCGGCGTGAGGTGGATCCCGAGCTCGTGGTGCCCGATGACGAGCTTTCCCTGGCCGAGGGTGCGCTGGCTCCGTGGTCACGGGGGTCGGTGTCGGACTACTTCGCCCGGCTGTTGGAGGCCGTCTGCGGTGAACTTGACGTGTCGATGGATACCCCGTGGAAGGAACTTCCCCGCAAGGCCCGCAACGCCATCCTGAACGGCTACCCCACGCAGGTCCACGTCAAGTACCGCAACCGCTACGGCCGCACCCGTTCGTACTACACCGACTACGAGGGTGTCGTGCCCTTCGTGCAGCGCCGCCACGCCGAAGCCGACTCTGACTCCACGCGTGAACGGTTCGAGGGCTACATGCGCGAGGTTCCGTGTGCGGCCTGCGGCGGGGCGCGGCTGAAGCCGCTCACCTTGGCGGTGACTGTCAGTGACCACTCCATCGCCGAGATCGCCGGACTGCCCATCGGTGAAGCGGCTGAACTCCTCGCCGGACTGGAGCTCAGCGACCGTGATGCGGTGATCGCCAGTCGGGTGCTCAAGGAGGTCAATGAGCGCCTGGCGTTCCTCATCGACGTCGGGCTGCACTACCTGTCACTGGACCGGCCGGCGGCCACACTGGCCGGCGGTGAGGCCCAGC
>CAYFLO010000392.1:0-1616 GCA_964343995.1 uncultured Bifidobacteriaceae bacterium | reverse complement strand
TCTCGCCGGTGAAGGTGATCGAGATGTTGCCGATGAGGTGCTGGGTGGCCTCGAACTGCGGGAGCACCCGGTCCATCCACTCCACGACCGCGTCAACTCCGTGCATGTCGCCACTGTGCGGCGAGGCGAAGACGCACTCCGTGGCGAAGACATCGCGGTGGTTGGCGGTCTCGAGCCAGTCGGTGGCCCGGGCGTAGCGGAACATCTGGTCGTGGATCGCCGCGCGATCCTCCAGGCGCGGGTCGGTCACATCTGCCTTGTGGCCAGGAACACGCTCGTGCTCTTGAAGTGCACGGAAGCCCGCGATCCGACCTCCAGGCGCATGCCCTCCAGACTGCCCTGGGTGATGAACGCGGCGATCGACTCCCCGCTGTCGAGCTCCACGACGACCTCGCCGTTGTGGTCATCGGTGCGGATCTGCGTCACCACGCCATGCAGGTGATTTGTGCTGGGGAAGTTCAGGCGATGCGGGTGGGCCACCACGATGATCGAGGACCCCTTGATGAGGGCCACCACCTCCGCCCCCACCTTCAGGCCGAGTTCCTCGCACTCGCGGCGGGTGATGGTGGCCACGAGACGGGAGTCACCGACCATCACCTCGACGTCGTCGTGGCTCATGCCCTCGCGGATGTCGGAGACGGTGCCGATGAGGAAGTTGCGGGTGCTGGTCTTCATGGGCCCAGCATGCCAGTGCCGCTACCAGCGCGGCAGCAGCTTGCCCGGGTTGAGGATCCCGCGCGGATCCCAGGCGGCCTTGATGCGCGTGTGCAGGTCGCGCGCGGGCTCGTCGAGCTCGTGGCCGAGCATGACGTTCTTCAGGTTGCCCACACCGTGCTCGCCGGTGATCGTGCCGCCGAGGTCGAGGGCCAACTGCATGATGTCGTCGAACGCCGCCAGGCCCCGCGCGGCCGCGGCTTCGTCGCCGCGCGGCGTGACGATGGTGGGGTGCAGGTTGCCGTCACCGGCATGGCCGAAGGTGCAGATGCGCACGTCGTGGGCGGCGGCGATGTCCTGGATGCGCACCATCGCCTCACCCAGCGCCGAGCGCGGGATGCCGACGTCGTCGAGCAGCCAGTCGCCGATAGCTTCGATGGCCGGGATGGCCATGCGGCGGGCCCCGACGAGAAGTTCGGACTGCTCCTCGTCCTCCGAGCGGTATGCCTCGCTGGCCCCCTCCACCTCGCAGATGCCGACCATCACGTCGGCCTCGCGCCCCGCGGCCTCGCCGGGAGTGTCGAACTGCGCGATGAGCATGGCCTGCACGCCGGCGTCGACGCCGATCGATCGCCACGTCTCAACCGCGTCGATCGTGGCGCGATCCATGATCTCCAGCATGCTCGGCGTGACGCTCTGCATGATCCGCGCGACCGCGCGGCCGGCGGCAGCAATGTCGGTGAAGAGCGCTACCGCGGTGGTGGCCGGCGGCGGCAGCGGCCGCAGGCGCAGTCGCGCCATCGTCACCACGCCCAGCGTGCCCTGGCTGCCCACGACCATGCCGGCGAGGTCGTAGCCGGCAACGCCCTTGATGGTGCGACGGCCCAGGCGCGTCACGCGCCCGTCAGCGAGCACGACCTCCAGCCCGAGCATCGCCTCGCGGGTGACGCCGTACTTCACAC
>CAYFLO010000391.1:0-1625 GCA_964343995.1 uncultured Bifidobacteriaceae bacterium | reverse complement strand
CCCCGATGCGGGCCAGGGTGATGCCGGGAAGACCGAGCAGGGGATCGATCACACCGCTCACCGCCGCGTCGGCCGACAGCCCGGTGGCGAGGTGAATCCCCAGGCCCACCAACCCAATGCCTCCACCGAGGATCACCGCGCTGGCCAGGCCGTACGACACCGGCAGTGACCAGCGGCCGGCTTGATCGCGGGCATCGTCAGCCGTATCTCCGGCCGCACGGTCACCTGACTCAATATTTCGCGCTCGGCGACCGGCGCCACTGGCGAACCACAGCGCGACGCACACAGCGAGGACCCCGGCAGCTGCGACCAGACCGGCCACGCGCTCGGCCGACCACGCCGATGTGGCGATGATCCAGCCCTGCCACAGCAGCACGATCACCGCCAGCGCCGCGACGATCGCGCGCGGCGCCGCGCCGGCGATACCGCGGGCAAGGCCGAGCACGACGCCCAGGCTGGCGTCGACGGCACCCAGGCCGGACGCCACCGACAGCGGCAGCGCCAGGGTGGTGACGAACGACAGCACGAGAGCCAGTGCCGCGATGTCGACGCGCACCCCGGACTCCGCCGCGATCGCGGTGAAGTCGCGCTGGCAGACGAAGCCGATCGCCAGCAGAAGCACAAGGAGCACGACGGTGTCGCGCAGCACGCTGCTCCGTCGCCACCGAAGCACTGCGACGGCGGCCGCGGTGATGGCGATGAGGGCGTATCCCGCCCACGGCGGCGAGGAGTTCAGGGTCGACGAGCCGCCGGCGGCAACGAGGACCGTCACGACGATGAGCACGCCCACGGCGACGAGCACGCACACCAGAGCGCGGCAGCGCAGAGCGCCGACGAGCAGCAGGGCAAACGCAAATGCGAGTGCCGCCAGCAGGGCGGGGATGAGGAACGCCGGGATCGCCATCACCTGGTCGGGGGTCGGCGCGGAGATCAGGGTGGTCGCCGAGCGGATCGCCGGAGCGGCCACCACCGCGACAAGCAGACCGGTGAACACGACGGCGGTGACGATCGCCACGGCTACCGCTGAGGCGGAGACATCGCGCAGCGCGAACGTGCCCTGGCGCACCGGTGCCACGAGAGTGCGCGACAGGCCGCTTCCCAGCGACCGCAGCAGGTCAGCCACCGCTCACCGTCCCGGTGATGGCGCCGGTGACGGGATCCAGGGTCACGGCGCGTCCGTCGGCCAGGGTGATGTGCACGGCCGGGTCCATCGTCACGGTGCCCAGCGGCAACTCGGGCAGATGCGTGAGCCACAGCAGCTGGCCGTGCACGTCGAAGGCCATCGCATTGCGCAGGGTGGTGGTGACGACGATGCGACCGTCGTGGGCGGCGACGCCGACGATGTCGCCACCGGGGTGGTGCTGCCACGACAGGTGCGGGGTGCCTCCGGCCGCCGTCCAGGTGACGATGTTCTGCGAGGCCGGATCCGCCGCGATGGCCAGACCGCCGAGCACCGCGGTGGCCTCCGGTGCCATGCCCGGCAGCGGTGCGGGACCGTCGGGTGCGATGGTGCCGGTGGGGGGTGCGGCGGGAACGGCGACCGGTGTTGGCGCGACGACGACGTAGTCCTGCCCGGTCGTCTCGTCTCGACTGGAGACGTTGCCCTGGCCCAGGCACCACCGGTC
>CAYFLO010000390.1:0-1625 GCA_964343995.1 uncultured Bifidobacteriaceae bacterium | reverse complement strand
CGCAGCACCGCCCAGATCGGCGATGCCCTGGCGGCGGGCGCGCAGGCCGCCGCGGGCCGGTAGCGTCGCGCCATGACGTCGACCGCCTCGCAGGACGCGGGCACTGCTCTGTGGCCCATCACCGTCACGCCGTCGGACCATCCGCGGTCGGCGGCCGAGCGCGACGCCATCCTGGCCGACCCCGGATTCGGGCGGCACTACACCGATCACATGGTCACAGCCACGTGGACCAGTGACGACGGCTGGCACGACGCCCGGCTGGAGGCCTACGGACCGCTCCTGCTGGATCCGGCGACCACATTCATGCACTACGGGCAGTCCATCTTCGAGGGGCTGAAGGCGTACCTCCACGATGACGGCTCGATCCACACCTTCCGCCCGACCCGCAATGCCGACCGATTCGCCGCGTCCGCGCGTCGCCTGGCGATGGCCGAAGTGCCCACCGAGCTGTTCCTGGGCTCGATCGAGGCGCTCGTGCGCCAGGACCGCGCGTGGGTCCCCGGTGGCCGCGAGCGCTCGCTGTACCTGCGGCCGTTCCTCCTGGGCACCGAGGTGGGGCTGGGCGTGCGTCCGGCCAACCGGTACCAGTACCTGCTCATCGCATCGCCGGCAGGCGCCTACTTCTCCAAAGGACTGCATCCGGTGTCGGTGTGGATCTGCGATGACTACGTGCGCGCCGCTCCCGGCGGCACGGGGGAGGCCAAGTGCGCGGGCAACTACGCCGCGTCCCTGGTCGCGCAGGCCGAGGCGGCGCAGCACGGCTGCGACCAGGTCGTGTGGCTCGACGCGATTGAGCGACGCTGGATCGAGGAGATGGGGGGCATGAACCTGTACTTCGTGCTCGGCTCCGGCGACTCCGCCCGCCTGGTCACCCCCGAGCTGAGCGGCACCCTGCTGCCGGGCATCACCCGCTCCAGCCTGGTGCAGGTGGCTCAGGACCTGGGCTACCGCGTCGATGAGACCCGCATCAGCGTCGACGACTTCCGCGAGGGCTGCGCCTCAGGTGAGATCACCGAGGTCTTCGCCTGCGGCACCGCGGCCGTCATCACCCCCGTGGGAGAGGTCAAGTCGCGGCTGTCCGGCTCGTGGACGGTCGGCTCGGGGGGTACCGGCCCGGTCACCGAGCAGCTGCGCAATGCCCTCCTGGACATCCAGTCCGGGGCTGCCCCCGACCGCCACAACTGGCTGCACCGGATCTGCTGACACCCCTGTCACAGGAGTGCCGGGTGTGGCATGATGGCGGGGCTATGAGCACCGCGATCATCATTCCCTAGCGCATCGACCCCCGGTCGATGCGCAGCCCTCCCGTGTGGGGGGCTTTTTCATTGGAGAGGCCATGACCCGCCCCGACGCCTTCCACGTCTACGACACGACGCTGCGCGACGGCGCTCAGCGCGAGGGCATCTCGTACTCGGTCAAGGACAAGCTCGCGGTCGCCCGGCTGCTCGATGAGTACGGCGTGGGCTTCATCGAGGGCGGCTGGCCCGGCGCCATGCCCAAGGACACCGAGTTCTTCCAGCGGGCACGCACGGAACTCGACCTGGTCAATGCCGAGCTCGCCGCCTTCGGCGCCACGCGCAAGGCCGGGGTCGATGTGCGCCAGGACCCGCAGGTCCGTGCCCTGC
>CAYFLO010000389.1:0-1626 GCA_964343995.1 uncultured Bifidobacteriaceae bacterium | reverse complement strand
CGCGCGTAGGTGAAGGCCGGACGGATGCGGGTGAACAGTCGCGGCACGGTCTCGACGTTGTGGGCGAGCACCTCCGGCCGCGCATCGAAGACCTGACCCAGCAGCTCGGGGTTTCCGGAGAAGTCGGGGATGAGCACCTCAACCCCGGTGCCGGGGTTGTGCTCGTGAATCTCGCGGACGGTCTGCGCGTAGAGCCAGGCGCCCTCGTCGGGAAGGTCGTCGCGGGCGACGCCGGTGATGGTGGCGTAGGCCAGGTTCATCGTGCGCACCGACTCGGCCACGCGGCGCGGCTCATCGGGGTCGACGGGTGCCGGACGACCGGTGTCGATCTGGCAGAAGTCGCAGCGCCGCGTGCACTGGTCGCCGCCGATGAGGAACGTGGCCTCGCGGTCCTCCCAGCACTCGAAGATGTTGGGGCAGCCGGCCTCCTGGCAGACCGTGTGCAGTCCCTCATCAGCCACGAGCGCCCGGATGCGGGTGTACTCCGGCCCGGTGCGCACGCGGGTGCGGATCCACTCCGGCTTGCGCTCGATGGGCACCGCGGCATTGCGCGCCTCGATGCGCAGCAGGCGTCGGCCCTCGGGAGCCGCTGCGGGATTGGCTCCCGTGCTGGTGTCGGCGCCGGATGTCATGGGCGCGACCCTACGGGCTCACCGACGATCGGCAGAATGCAGGCCAGTCGGGCCTCGACGAGCGGCAGCACCTCGGCCACGGAGACATCGCGGCCCAGCTCGGCCGACAGCGACGTCACCTCGGCGTCGCGGATGCCGCACGGGACGATGCGGTCGAACCACGTCAGGTCGCAGTCGCAGTTGAGAGCGAAACCGTGCATCGTCACGCGTTCGGCCACGCGGATGCCGATCGCGGCGACCTTGCGGTCAGGTCCGCGCTCGTCGGCGGCCACCCACACCCCCGACCGACCCTTGACGCGGTCGGTGGCCAGGCCGAGGTCGGCGCACACGTCGATGAGCATCGCCTCGATGCGTCGCACGTGCGAGACGACGTCCATGGGCTGCGGCAGCCGGATGAGCGGATACCCGACGAGCTGCCCGGGGCCGTGCCAGGTGATCTTGCCGCCGCGGTCGACGTCGACCACGGGCGTGCCGTCCATCGGCCGCTCGAACGGCTCGGTACGACGGCCGGCGGTGTAGACGGGTGGGTGCTCCAGCAGCAGGACGGTGTCGGGGCGCGCGCCGGAGACAACCTCGGCGTGCAGGCGGCGCTGGAGCTCCCAGGCCTCGGCATAGTCGACCGCGTCAGCGCCGATGCCCAGGCGCGTCACGGTCAGATCGGTCATGGCGCAAGCGTAGGACGCAGCCGCTGCAGGGCCATCCGAGCAGCACGGTGGCCGCTGGCCATGGCTCCCTGGATCGAGGCGGTGGCGCGGTGGTCGCCGGCGAGCAGGATCCCCTCGCCCAGGTCGATCGTCGGGCGCGGGTCCAGGGGCACCGACATCGGCGGAAGCGCGTAGGGGATGGCGCGGGTCGCGGCCAGTTCCCAGCGCGAGGTGTCGACGCGGTACAGGCGTGCCAGGTGGGCGCGCACGTCGTCGGGATGCGCGGGCGTCACGCCCAGCGCCGACGCCGACACCAGGCAGCGGCCGTCGCTCGCATACTCCGGTGCCGC
>CAYFLO010000388.1:0-1638 GCA_964343995.1 uncultured Bifidobacteriaceae bacterium | reverse complement strand
AACCGGCGACACAGCGATTATGAGCCGCTTGCTCTACCAACTGAGCTACCCCGCCTCGTGCTGGCGTGAGGCGGCGAACCGCCCGGCCGAGCCCCTTTACGGAATCGAACCGTAGACCTTCTCCTTACCATGGAGACGCTCTGCCGACTGAGCTAAAGGGGCCTGAAGCCCCGCAAGGCTACACGCGGCTCCACTGCCCCTCGAAATCCGGCCCCGATGGCCCCAACGGGGCCCTCACGCCAGACTTGCCCCATGGCTGATGCCCTGCGCTGGAGCGCCGACGACATGCCCGACCTCACCGGCAGGACCGCCATCGTCACCGGGGCCAGCTCGGGCCTGGGCCTGGCCACCGCCCTGGAACTGGGCCGCCACGGGGCGCAGGTGACCCTGGCCGTCCGCGATCTGGGCAAGGGCGCCTGGGCCGCCGGCGTCATCCGCGAGCAGGCCCCCCGGGCCGACGTGACCCCCGAGCGCCTCGATCTGGCCGACCTCGCCAGCGTGCACGCCTTCGCCGATACCTGGTCGGCCGCCCACCCCGAGGGCCTGGACCTGCTGGTCAACAACGCCGGGGTGATGGCCACCCCGCACCGGCGCACGGTCGACGGCTTCGAGCTGCAGTTCGGCACCAACCACCTGGGCCACTTCGCGCTCACCGGACTACTGCTGCCGGCCCTTATCGCGCGCCCGCGCAGCCGGGTGGTGACGGTGTCGTCGTTCGTGCACCGCATGGGCAGCCTGGATCTGGACTACCTCACCGGCAGCGGCCACCGGCACAAGCCCTGGACGTCGTACGCGCAGAGCAAGCTCGCCAACCTGCTGTTCACCACCGAGTTCCAGCGCCGACTGGACGCCACCGGCGTGCCCGTCCTGGCGATGGCCGCCCACCCCGGCTACGCCAACACTGCGCTCCAGGGTGTCGGGCCGACGATGCGCGGTGCCACCCTTCAGGCGCGATTCATGGAGGTCGGCAACCGCATCGCTGCCCAGTCACCGGAGATGGGGGCGCTGCCCACCCTCTTCGCCGCCACAGCCCCGGGGCTGCCCGGTGACAGCTACGTCGGCCCGGATGGCTTCATGGAAATGCGTGGCTTCCCGCGCCTGGTCGGACGCTCGGCCGCAGCGCGCGACCGTCGCATGGCCGGCGAACTGTGGGCGGCGAGCGAGCGGCTCACCGGGGTCGTCTACCCGCTCGACGTGCCGTGAGCGGCACCTCCGCAGGCGACTCCGGCGTGCGCATGCCCGCGGAGTGGGAGCCGCACACGCGCACGTGGATGTCGTGGCCGCCGAGCGGCTACATCGAGGGCGACGACACCGAGAGCGACCGCGCCCGGGCCGCCTGGGCGGCCGTTGCCCTCGCGGTCGCGCGCTTCGAACCGGTGACGATGCTCGTCGACCCCGCGGACGAGGCGTATGCGCGCGCGGCGCTGGGCGATGCCGTGGAGATCATGGTGGTGCCGCTGGACGACTCCTGGATGCGTGACAACGGCCCCACATTCGTGCACACCGCGGATGGCCTCGCAGGCGTGGACTGGGTGTTCAACGGCTGGGGCGCCCAGGACTGGGCCACCTGGGACAAGGACGCGCAGGTCGCGCGGCTCATCTGCGCAAACACCGGCGTGCCCGCCATCAGCTCGCCGA
>CAYFLO010000387.1:0-1639 GCA_964343995.1 uncultured Bifidobacteriaceae bacterium | reverse complement strand
GGCAGGTCCTTGCTCACCAGCGTGACGTGGTGGCCTTCGGACTGCAGGTTGCGCGCGACGGCCAGGATCCGGGTGTCGTTGTCGCCCAACTGCATGCCGCGCGGCAGCACGCTGGAGTCGGTGTGGTTGAGCTCGACCCGCACGGTGCCGCCGGCCTCGCCCACCGGCATGGCCTCATCGAGGCGCCCGTTCTTGACCCGCAGATCGTCCAGAAGCCGCAGCGCCTGCCGGGCGAAGTAGCCCAGTTCAGGGTGACTTCGCTTGGCCTCCAACTCCATCACGACGACCACCGGGATGACCACGTCGTGCTCGTCGAACCGCAGGAGTCCCCGCGGATCCGAGAGCAGGACGGAGGTGTCGATGACGAAGGTGCGACGGGTGCTGGTCTCGGATCGCAGGTCGGGCACGGATGGCCTCCCGTAGGGGCCGCCGGGCGGCCCGGAGCGTGGGCGGGTCTGGAGTGACCCGTGAGGCAGAAACTAGGGGCGGCTCGGCATCTGTGACCGGCGCCACGCCGGTGCCCGGGGAACGCCCCGGTGAACGTCCGGCGACAGGCTCAGGTGCCGAAGCGCCGGTTGCGGTCGGCGTAGGCGCGCATGGCGCGCAGGAAGTCGACCCGGCGGAAGTCCGGCCAGTAGGCCTCGCAGAAGTAGAACTCCGAGTGGGCGCTCTGCCACAGCAGGAAGCCGGACAGGCGCTGCTCGCCGGATGTGCGGATGACGAGGTCGGGGTCGGGCTGGCCGCGGGTGTAGAGGTGCTCGGCGATGTGCTCGACCTCGAGTAGCTGCGACAGCTCGTCCAGTGACGTGCCCTGGGTGGCGTGCTCGGCCAGGAGCGAGCGCACGGCGTCGACCACCTCGCGCCGGCCGCCGTAGCCGACGGCAACGTTGACCAGCGACCCGGACACATCAGCCGTGGCCTCCTGCGCCTCCTTCAGCGTGCGCGACATCTGCGCCGGCAGCAGGTCGAGGGCGCCCACGGGGTGCAGGCGCCAGCGGCGCTGCTCGACCAGGCCCTGCACGGTGTCGGTGATGATGCCCATGAGCGCGTCGAGCTCGGCGGGCGGACGGTTGAGGTTGTCGGTCGACAGCAGCCACAGGGTCACGACCTCGACACCGGCCTCGTCGCACCAGCCAAGGAAGTCGACGATCTTGGCGGCACCGGCGCGATGGCCGACCGACGATGACGAGCCCTGCGCGGTGGCCCAGCGACGGTTGCCGTCGAGGATCACGCCCACGTGCCGCGGCCGGCGCCCTTCGGGGATCTGCGACATGAGCGAGCGCTCATAGAGGCCGTAGGCCAGGTCGCGGAGTCCCACGTGGGGCACGCTACCCCGCGGGCGTGCGGTCGCGGGCCCCGACGAGCGTGGCGAGCGCGTCCGCATCGGTGACCGGTGCCAGGCAGGACATACCCCGGCAGACGTAGGCCGTCGGACGGCCGTCGACGGCAGGCCGCGCCTCCAGAAGCGGGGTGGACTGCGCACCATCGGCATCCCACGCCACAACCGCCCCGGGCGAGGTCGCCGCGTGCGCCACGCGGCGCAGGGTGGCGTCGCTATCGCCGACGATGGCGATCTCCAGCGGCCCAGCAAGCAGCGCCGTCGCTGCCGCGAGTCCCCAGCCCACCGCACGCGGGGCGC
>CAYFLO010000386.1:0-1652 GCA_964343995.1 uncultured Bifidobacteriaceae bacterium | reverse complement strand
GGCCTGCCGGTCATTCCGCCACACGCTGGTGCGACTGTTGGAGCTCCAGCAGCAGCTCGCCGGCGGGCTCGACATCGCCGGGATCGTCGAGCGCAGCGCGCAGGCCAGTGACGACCTGCTCGCGCGTCGCGATGAGTGGCTCGTCCCCGTGACCGACCTGCTCGCCGGGCCGGACGGCACCGCCGTGGTGGCGCCGGCCCGTCGCTTGTCGAGTGCGCAGCAGGGAGCGCTCATGCTGCGCGAGGGTCCGCGCCGGCCGGCGGTGGGCTGCGAGACCGGCGACTGGTCGCACATCGACGTCTACCTCACCAAGACGCAGGACTACCGGATGCTGCTCATGGGCGGCTCGCGCTGGGAGCCCGAACTGCTGCGCTGGTGTCGCGAGCGCGGCTCGACGATGGTGGCCCTCGGCGCCGAGGTGCCCGACGCGGCACTCACCCTGCGCTACCGCCACGACGATGACGACGACGTGCGCCTGCTCACCGAGGTGCTCGTGCCCGAGCTCGTCGCCCAGCGCCTGTGGGCGCAGCAGGCGTAAGTCTTCGCGCCAGCGCTAGAGAACGAGTGCGTTGAGCGCGTCAGCCACGCCCTGCCCGGGGATCGCCGTCGTGATGACGTCGGCGTGCTGGCGCATCGACTCCTCGGCGTGACCCATGAGCACGCCCACCCCTGCCCAGCGCAGCATCTCGATGTCGTTCATCGAGTCGCCGATGGTCATGGTCTTCTCCCGCGGGATGCCCAGGCGATCGCACAGGCGCTGCAGCATCGTGGCCTTGTTGACTCCGCGCGGGCCGATGTCGAGCCAGGCCACGTCGCCGATGCCGAACACCACGCTGTGCAGGCCGAGCTCGGCGGCCACGTGGCCCAAGCCGATGTCGCGGTGCGCCTCTGACCGCACGACCAGACGCACCACAGGCTCGGACAGCAGGTGCTCGTACGGCACGACCTTGACGGCCATGCTCAGCGCACTGGTGCGCAGATCGCGGTTGGTGCGGAAGACACCATTGACGTCCTCGACGGCAAAGGTGGCATCGGGCAGCATCGGCACGATCTGCTCCAGCAGCGCGGCCGGGTCGAAGGTGATCGACTCGACGACCTCCTCGGGCTCCACCTTCACGAGCACCGCGCCGTTGCTGCACACCGCCCAGTCGAGCATCCCCGCGGCCCGGCACACCGGCACCGTCGTGGAGATCGATCGGCCGGTCGCGGCGACGACGAGGATGCCGGCCGCCTGGCAGCGGGCGATGGCGTCGGCGGCCCACTCCACGACCGTGGAGTCCTCCGAGACCAGGGTGTCGTCGAGATCGAGCGCGATGAGCTGCGGGCGGAAGCCCTCGGGAAACTGCACGCGCTGACCCTAGGCGACGGGGGTGAACGACGTGCGACCGCCGAGGTACGGCTGGAGGGCGGCGGGGATACGCACCGATCCATCGGCCTGCTGGTGGTTCTCCAGGATCGCCACGATCATGCGCGGCATCGCGCACAGCGTGCCGTTGAGGGTGGCCAGCGGGCGGGTGTGGTCGCCGTCGCGCATGCGGATGCGCAGGCGCCGGGCCTGGAACTCGGTGGTGTTGGAGGTGGACGTCACCTCGCGGTAGGTGCCCTGGGTGGGGATCCACGCCTCGATGTCGAACTTGCGTGCGGCGCTCGCC
>CAYFLO010000385.1:0-1655 GCA_964343995.1 uncultured Bifidobacteriaceae bacterium | reverse complement strand
TCGAGGAGGGCGACACCGACACGGCGCCCTTCGGCATGGGCACGTACGCCTCGCGCTCGACGCCGGTCGCCGGTGCGGCCGTGGCCATGGTGGCGCGCAAGATCCGGGCCAAGGCACGCAAGATCGCCGCGCACCTGCTGGAGGTGTCCGAGGAGGACATCGAGTGGGAGCTCGGGCGCTTCTACGTCCGCGGCAACCACGAGCGCGGCGTCACCATCCAGGACTGCGCCCTCGCGGCGTACAGCAACGTGCCCGACGGCATGGAGCCGGGCCTGGAGAACAACGCCTACTACGACCCGCCGAACCTCACCTGGCCGTTCGCGGCCTACGTGTGCAAGGTCGAGGTCGATCCGGAGACCGGCGTCTGGGACGTGCTGAAGTTCGTGGCCGTCGACGACTGCGGCGTTCGCATCAACCCGATGATCGTCGAGGGCCAGATCATGGGCGGCCTCACCGAGGCCTACGCCATGGCGAGCATGCAGTACATCACCTTCGACGAGGAGGGCAACTGCATCGGCTCCAACTACATGGACTACCTGCTGCCGACGGCCTGGGAGACCCCCGGGTACGAGCTGCACGAAGTCGTCACTCCGTGCCCCCACCACCCCATCGGGGCCAAGGGCATCGGCGAGTGCGCCACCGTCGGTGGTCCGGCAGCCTTCGTCAACGCGGTCATGAACGCCATCGAGCACACCGGCGTGCGCAACGTCGACATGCCGATGATGCCCAATCGCGTGTTCGAGGCGCTGCAGACCGGCAAGGATGTCTCCGGCATGCCCCCGGTCAAGGCCGAGTGACGTGACCTCACCTCAGGCAGTGGACGGCGTCGACGTGATGGCACGCGCGGTGGAGCTCGCGCGCGCCGGTGAGTCGTTCGCGCTGGCCACTGTCGTGTGGCGCAAGCCGCCGTCGTCGGGCCAGCACGGCTCGCGTGCCCTCGTCATGAGCGACGGCACGCTGCTGGGCTGGATCGGGGGCGCCTGCGCCGAGCCGGTGCTCATCCGCGAGGCCCGCAAGGTCCTCGCGGAGGGTCAGCCGACGCTGGTGTGGCTCGGTCAGGAGGAGGACTTCCGCGGGATGCACGTGCCCGAGGGCGTCATGACCATCCCCATCTCCTGCCAGAGCGACGGTGCCCTGCAGATCTACATCGAGCCGATGCTCGCTGCTCCGCACATCCTGGTCGTGGGGCGCTCGCCGATGGCGGCCACGCTTCTGGACCTCGTGCGCGACCTGGGATGGCGTGCCGATCTCGTTGACGGCCCCGACTTCCACGCCGGGCTCGTCACGCCGTCCACCTCGGTGGTCGTGGCCACGCAGGGGCACGGTGACGAGGAGGCGCTCGAGACCGCACTTCAGGCCGATGCCGTGCTCGTCGGGCTCGTGGCGTCACGTCGACGCGGCGAGGTCGTGCGCGGGTTCCTCGCCGAGCGCGGTGTGCCGGCCGACCGGCTGGCGTCGGTGCGTGTGCCCATCGGCCTTGACCTCGGCCACACCAGTCACCGCGAGATCGCGGTGTCGATCCTGGCCGAGCTCGTCGAACTGCGCGCCGCCGGAGCCCTGGCCCCGCGTCGTCGCGTCAACCTCACCGTCCTTGAGCCGGCCGAGGTCATCGATCCGGTGTGCGGCATGACGGTCCAGGCCGTCAGCGCCAATCG
>CAYFLO010000384.1:0-1667 GCA_964343995.1 uncultured Bifidobacteriaceae bacterium | reverse complement strand
CAGTGCACGGGCTCGCGTCGTCACTGACGACCACATCGGCCTGCGCGCGCAGTGAGGTGAGGAGGGTCGAAAGGGCGTCCCCATCAGGGCGATACGTGGGCACCACGGCCACGACGACGCTCACGCCATGAGTCTAGGCAGCCGATAGGCTCGCTCAGCACGCGCGGCGCATGGCCCGCGGCGAAGGAGGGGTCGTGGCGGAGGCCAAGCGCGCGCTGATCACCGGCGTGACGGGCCAGGACGGCTCGTACATGGCACAGCAGCTCCTGGAGAAGGGCTACGAGGTGCACGGCGTCGTGCGCCGCTCGAGCACCTTCAACCGCAGCCGCATCGACCACCTGCACCACGACGAGCACATCGCCGGCCGCAACCTGCACCTGCATTACGGCGACGTCACCGACGCCGCCCGCATGCACCAGCTGGTCTACGACATCCGCCCGCACGAGGTCTACAACCTGGCCGCGCAGTCGCACGTGCGCGTCTCGTTCGACGAGCCGCTCTACACCGCCGAGGCCACGGGCGTGAGCACGCTGAACCTGCTCGAGGCGATCCGCAGCATCGACACCTCGATCCGCTTCTACCAGGCGAGCACGAGCGAGATGTTCGGCGCGAGCCCGCCGCCGCAGAACGAGGACACGCCGTTCTACCCGCGCAGCCCCTACGGCGCGGCCAAGGTCTACTCGTACTGGATCACGCGCAACTACCGCGAGGCGTACGACATGTTCGCGGTCAACGGGCAGCTGTTCAACCACGAGTCACCCCGTCGCGGCGAGACCTTCGTGACGCGCAAGATCACCATCGCGGTGGCGCGCATCGTCAAGGGCCTGCAGAAGGACCTGTGGATGGGCAACCTCGACTCCATCCGCGACTGGGGCTACGCGCCGGAGTACACCGACGGCATGTGGCGGATGCTCCAGGCCGACGAGCCCGACGACTTCGTCCTGGCCACCGGCACCGCCTACACGATCCGCGACTTCCTGTCGCTGTCGTTCGGCCACGTGGGCCTGAACTGGGAGGACTTCGTCCAGTTCGATCCGAAGTTCCTGCGGCCCACCGAGGTCGACGAGCTCATCGGCGATGCGGGCAAGGCCAAGCGCGTGCTCGGCTGGCAAGCCACGGTGCTGCCGCCGCAGCTCGCGCAGATCATGGTCGACGCTGACCTGGCTCGACTCGAGGGCGCGCCCGAGGGCGCGTTCTAGGCACTGCCGACGATGCGGGCGCTCGTCACCGGGGCGGCCGGGCAGGACGGCACGATTCTGGCCACGCGCCTGGCACGAGAAGGCGCCCAGGTGGTGGGGCTGGTCAAGCCCGGCACCGATGTCTCGCTACTGCGGCGATACGTGCCCGACGTGCATGTGCTCGAGGTCGACATGGAGGACGCCGCGGCGCTGCGCGCAGCTGCGCGCGAAGTCGCACCCGATGAGGTCTACAACCTCGGCGGGTTCACCGCTCCCGGCCTCTCGTGGGAGCGGGAGGACGAGGTCCATCGTGTCAACGTCGACGCCGTCGCAGCGCTGCTCGAGGTGGCGCAGGAACTCCCGGGAACACGGTTCCTGCAGGCATCGTCCGCACTGATCTTCGAGGGCGCCGACGCGTTTCCGCAGAACGAGCGCACGCCTAGATCGCCGGTGAGTCCGTATGCGAAGTCGAAGGTCGAGGCGATGGAG
>CAYFLO010000383.1:0-1671 GCA_964343995.1 uncultured Bifidobacteriaceae bacterium | reverse complement strand
TCGAAGGCAGAGCCGGCGGATTTACAGTCCGCTCCCATTGGCCGCTCGGGCAACCCGCCTGACGCGTGGGGAAGGATACACACGAGCCCGGGGCACCCCCGGCCGCTTCGCCCGACCGTGCACGAGGAGGACCCATGGCCGACAGCAGCTTCGACATCGTCTCCAAGGTGGATCGCCAGGAGGCCGACAACGCCCTCAATCAGGCCGCCAAGGAACTGGCGACCCGCTTCGACTTCAAGAACACCGGCACGGTCATCGAGTGGAAGGGCGAGCTCGGCGTCGAGATCACGTCGGGCACCGAGGAGCGCGCGAAGGCCGCCCTGGAGGTCTTCCGCGAGAAGATCGTCAAGCGCGGGATGTCGCTGAAGTCGTTCGAGGCGCAGGACCCGCGCCTGTCGGGCAAGGAGTACAAGATCAACGGCACCTTCAAGGCCGGGATCAGCCAGGAGCAGGCCAAGAAGATTGGCAAGCTCATCCGCGACGAGGGCCCCAAGAGCGTCAAGACCCAGGTCATGGGCGACGAGCTGCGCGTGACGAGCAAGAGCCGCGACGACCTCCAGGCCGTCATCGCCCTGGTCAAGGGCGCCGACCTGGACTTCGCGGTGCAGTTCGACAACTACCGCTAGCGCGCGGCCTCGTCGATCACCAGGGCGCTGCGCTGCGACGTGCCCGCGTCGACCACGTCGCGCCAGGCGAGGGCATCGAACGGGCACACCTCCACGCAGATGCCGCAGTACATACAGGTGCCGTAGTCGACGCGGAAGGCGTCGAGCACGTTGACGGTGCGGGGGCGCCGAGCGCCGGGCTCGTCCAGCTCGTGCGTGTGGCTGTCCAGGGTGATCGACCAGCTCGGGCACTCGCGCACGCACAGCATGCACGAGGTGCAGTCCTGCGCCGTGAGCTCAAGCAGGCCGCGGGCGCTCACGACTGACCCCAGTCGGCGGGCACACCCGGCGGCAGGTGACGTCGGCGCGACGGACTTCCTCCCGGCTCGGCTGTGCCGGGCCACGGTACGACGGCGCGGGTGGCCAGCACCGAGTCCTTCAGCAGCGGCGGACCCCCGGCCAGGCTGCGCCGCAGCAGCGGGCGCGGATCGGGGTGGCCGTCGAACGTCAGGCCGAGCATCTCGGCCGCCTCGCGTTCGGGCCAGGCAGCGGCGGGGAACGACGCGACCATCGACGCCAGCATCGACTCGCCCGCGGGCACCCGCGTCGCGATTGCCCGCATGTCGCCGGAGTCGGGGCTCACGGCGCGCAGGAGCACCTCGCGCTCTGATCCCCGGTCAATGCCCACGAGCAGGTCCAGGCACACGAACCCGTCGGTGACGAGGGACGCCGCGGCCTGTGCCCAGTCGGCGGCCGGAACCTGCGTGATGGCGTCGGCGCTCATGACGGGCTCACCCCCGTCACGGCGCGCACGGCCGCGTCGAGAGCCTGCGGCGACGGCGGGCAGCCGGGCACGTAGTGGTCAACGGGCAGGAGCTGGTCGATCCCCTTGGTGACGGTCGGGGAGTCCCAGTAGGGGCCGCCGGTGCTCGCGCACACGCCGTAGGCGATGACCGCGCCGGCGCCCACCTGGTCACGCGCGGCGACGACCGCGGGAGCAATGGCGTCGGTGACCGTCCCCGCGACGACCAGGACCACCTGTCGGGGCGCCGGCGCGGTCATCGCC
>CAYFLO010000382.1:0-1679 GCA_964343995.1 uncultured Bifidobacteriaceae bacterium | reverse complement strand
GGATGTTGATGACCGGCAGGCCCAGGCGGCTGGTGAAGTCAGCGCCGAGGTAGCCGCCCTTGGTGCCACCGCGGTTGAACTGAAGGCCCGTGCTCTCCGACGGGTTCGGCGGAACGGCCGGCAGGCCACCCCACGTGGCGCAGTCGCCAATGGCCACGACGATGCCCGCTCGGTGCGCGATGTCGTCGATCCAGTCCTTCATGGGACGTCCGGCGAACATGTCGAATCGACCCGTGCCGTTGGGGCCCTGGATGACCGTCCCCTCGAACACGAAGATGTCGATCTCCTTCTCGCCCTTGGCGTACGACCAGAAGATGTCCTGCGCCGCCTGGCCGATCTCCATCGACAGCGTCGGGTGGTAGACCACCTCGAGGCCGTAGTCGACGATGAGATCGACGACCGAGGGTTCCGCGGCATTGATGAACGACATGGTGTTGCCGCTGCATGCGCCGCCCTGGAACCAGAGCACTGATGTCACGGTGCCTCCTGCAACTGGGGTGTGGTGACTGCAGATGAAGGGCTCATCAGCAGGTGGAGCAACTCCGAGACGCCGGCACCGGTGCGGGCCGACGTCTCGAGAACAGGGGCGGTCGGATTGACCGACCGGATGGCCGCCAGGGCGGCGTCGCGGTCCCACTCCACGGCCGCGGCGATGTCGACCTTGGTGAGGACGACGACGTCGGCGGAGTGGAACAGCTGGGGGTACTTGGCGGGCTTGTCCTCGCCCTCGGTGACCGACAGGAGCGCCACCCGGCACCCCTCGCCGAGGTCGTAGGCCGTGGGGCACACGAGGTTGCCGACGTTCTCGATGACCAGGAGGTCCAGGGCGGCGAGGTCCCAACCGGCCAGGTGGCCGCTGACCATGTCGGCCTCGAGGTGGCACATCCCCTCGGTGACGATCTGGCGCACCGGTGCGCCGCTGCGGGCGAGGCGACGGGCGTCGTTGTCGGTGGCGCAGTCGCCGACGAGGGCGGCAGCATGCAGTCCCTCGGCAACGGCCATCGTGAGCAGCGCCTCCAGCAGTGCGGTCTTGCCGGTGCCCGGACTGGACACCCAGTTGCTCACGCGCAGCCCGGCCTCGTCGAAGCGCGTGCGCAGGGCATCGGCCAGGAGGTCGTTCTTCTCCAGCACGCCGCGGCGGATCTCCAGGGTGCTCATCGAGCCTCCTCCAGGACCGCATCGTCGAGGGTGACGTCGACGACCTGGAGGTCCTTGCCGGCGATGACATCGCCGCAGGGCACGCCGCAGGACGGGCAGCGGAAGTCGGTCGTGCCGGCGAGCTGCTGCGGACCGCAGGTCGGGCACGCCACGACGACCGGCTCGCGATCGATGACGAGCACCGCGTCGGCGAGGGCGGTGCCCTGGGCGGCCACCTCGTAGGCGAACTCCAGGGCCTGGGGGACCACGCCGGAGAGCTCGCCGATGCGCACGCGCACCTGCCGGACCCGCGGGTGCGGGACCGGCAGTGCCTGCGTGACCGTGGAGACCACGGCGTGCGCGATGGAGAGCTCGTGCATGCGCTACTGGCTCCGCTGCATCTGTCCGAACGTACGGGCGAACTCGAAGAGGAAGGCCAGCGTGTTCTGCACGTCGGGATCCTTCAGCTGACCCAGGATCGAGAAGATTCCGCCCACCTGGTTCTGCTTGCCGTGCGTTGTGGCGTCGGCGGCGGCCGCCGC
>CAYFLO010000381.1:0-1686 GCA_964343995.1 uncultured Bifidobacteriaceae bacterium | reverse complement strand
GTGTCGTCGGCCGGCTCTACAAGGGCCTGCAGGGGCTGGTGAAGAGCCGCAACGTGACCTTCGTCGAGGGCACCGGCCGGCTCGTCGGCCCGCACACCGTGGAGGTCAACGGCGAGCAGTACGAGGGCCGCAACGTCGTCCTCGCCACCGGCTCCTACGCCCGCTCACTGCCCGGACTGGAGATCTCCGGCCGGATCATGACCTCCGACCAGGCCCTCACCCTGGACTACGTCCCCGCGCGCGTGATCGTGCTGGGCGGCGGTGTCATCGGTGTGGAGTTCGCGAGCGTCTGGAAGTCCTTCGGATCGCAGGTCACCGTCGTCGAGGCGCTGCCACGACTGGTGCCCAACGAGGACGAGTCTGTGTCCAAGGCCCTGGAGCGCGCGTTCCGCAAGCGCGGCATCGACTTCGTCACCGGCGTTCGGTTCACCGGCGCCACCCAGGACGACTCTGGGGTCCACGTCACCCTCGAGGACGGCCGCACCCTCGACGCCGACCTGCTGCTCGTCGCCGTCGGCCGCGGCCCGAACGCCACCGGCATGGGCTTTGAGGAGCAGGGCATCGCCATGGAGCGCGGCTGGGTGCTCGTCGACGATCGCCTGCGCACCAATGTGCCCGGCGTGTTCGCCGTCGGCGACATCACCCCAGGCCTGCAGCTGGCCCACCGCGGCTTCCAGCACGGCATCTTCGTCGCCGAGGAGATCGCCGGACTTCAGCCCGCCGTCATCGCCGACATCAACATCCCGCGCGTGACCTACTGCGAGCCGGAGATCGGCTCGGTCGGGCTCACCGAGGCGCAGGCACGCGAGAAGCACGGCGCCGGCGTCAAGGTCTACGAGTACAACCTCGGCGGCAACGGCAAGAGCCAGATCCTGGGCACCGCGGGCTTCATCAAGCTCGTCCAGATCGACGGCGGCCCCGTCGTGGGCATCCACATGGTCGGCTCGCGTGTCGGCGAGCAGATCGGTGAGGCGCAGCTCATCGTCAACTGGGAGGCCACTCCTGACGATGTGGCCACCCTCATCCACGCGCACCCCACGCAGAACGAGGCCCTCGGCGAGGCCCACCTGGCTCTGGCCGGCAAGCCGCTGCACGCGCACGCCTGACCCGCACGTCTCCCACCCGCAGAACCCGCACACTCGACGGACCAGAACAGGAGCAGCACATGCCGGTCTCCGTCACGATGCCGCAGCTCGGTGAGAGCGTCACCGAGGGCACCATCACTCGCTGGCTGAAGAAGGTCGGCGACCCGGTGCAGGCCGACGAGCCGCTCCTGGAGGTGTCGACCGACAAGGTCGACACCGAGATCCCCGCGCCGGCCTCCGGTGTGCTGCTGGCGATCCGTGCGCATGAGGACGACACCGTGCTCGTCGGCGCCGAGCTCGCCGTCATCGGCGAGGCCGATGGCGCTGTTCCTCCCGCGGCTCCTGCTGCCGCGCCGGCTCCTGCTGCCGCGGCCCCCGCACCGGCACCTGCACCCACGCCGGCTCCTGCTGCCGCGCCGGCTCCTGCTGCCGCGCCGGCTCCTGCTGCCGCGGCCCCTGCACCGGCACCTGCACCCACGCCGGCTCCCGCTCCTGCACCCACGCCGGCTCCCGCATCCACCGGTTCAGCCACGCCCGTGCTCCTGCCCGCGCTCGGTGAGAGCGTCACCGAGCGCGGGCAGGAGCACGGGCGTGGCTGAAC
>CAYFLO010000380.1:0-1687 GCA_964343995.1 uncultured Bifidobacteriaceae bacterium | reverse complement strand
GGCCGGTCGGCGCCGGACAGGTGCTGGGTGAGGTGCCGCTCCTCGGCGTTGAAGTCCGGGAACAGCGTGCGCATGAGGCGCCGGCCGGCGGTGGTGAGTGTGACGACCACGAGGCGGCCGTCGTCCTCGCCGCGCTCACGGGTGACCAGTCCGCGACCCTCGAGCGTGGAGAGCACCCCGCTCAGTGTCGCCTTGGAGAACCCGCCCTCGGCGGCGATGTCGCGGGTGTGGATGGGCTCCCAGATCCACACCACCCACAGCACGACGAAGGCGGTCCAGGTGAGGTCGGCTCCCTGGAGCACGGTGCGCTCCAGGTGATTGCGCACGGCCCCGGCGGCACGGAAGAGGTTGGAGATGACCGCCATCGACTCGAAATCCAGACCGAGGTCGCCGAGGCGCTCGGCGACCGCGTTCTCGGTCTCGGCAAGCGTGTGCGGGCCGGGCACGGCGTCCTCCTGCCAGTCGGGTGCCCCGATGATGCCGCACGACCGGGGCATCCGCTCCCGTTTTGCCGCCGCGCAGGCTACGCTGTCCGAGATGATTCGGGTCCAAACGATCTCCGCGAGGAGACCCCCGGCCCTCAGACGCACGGAGGACGCATGACCACGGCCACGACGAACGCGCACTCGCTCGCCGACAACGACCTCTTCGCCCACGGGGCTCCGTGGGAGGTCTTCGAGGACCTGCGGCACCACGACCCCGTGTCGTGGCAGCCCGAGCCGGCGCCGAATCACGGCTTCTGGGCGGTCACGCGCTACAACGACATCCTGGAGGTCCTGCGCGACACCGAGACGTACTCCAGTGAGGTCGGTGCCACGGCGCTGGAGGAGCTCGACGCCAGCCAGATCGAGATCCGCAAGTCGATGCTCGACAGCGATGGTGAGCGTCACCGCGCCCTGCGCAAGCTGCTCCAGCACGACTTCACTCCGCGCGCCCTCTCGGTCTACGAGACCTTCCTGCGCGGGCTCACCGCCAACACCCTCGACAACGCCCTGCGCCAGCAGGAGTTCGACTTCGTTTCCGAGGTCGCCGCCGACTTCCCCATCCGCGTCCTGGCGCAGCTGCTCGACGTGCCCGAGGCCGACATCCCCCAGCTCATCAAGTGGGGCAACCGCATGGTGGGCAACACCGACCCCGAGCACGCCGACGTCATGCTCGACAGCGAGGAGAGCGAGAAGTACAAGGACCTCCCCTTCCGCTCCCCGGCGGCCCTGGAGGTCTTCGACTACGGCTTCAGCCTGGCCCGCGCGCGCAAGGGCGGCGACGGCAAGGACCTCGTCTCACGGCTGGTCAATCAGACGCCGATCGACGGCAAGGACCTCGACGATCGCGACTTCCGCAACTACTTCCTGCTGCTCATCATCGCGGGCAACGAGACGACCCGGCACACGATCTCGCACACGATGAACAACCTCATCAACAATCCCGATGCCATCGCGATGCTGCGCGAGCACCCGGAGATGACGCCGTGGGCGGTCGAGGAGTTCCTGCGCTACGCCTCGCCGGTCTACCACATGCGCCGCACCGCGACCCGCGACACCGAACTCGGCGGTCGCACGATCAAGGCCGGCGACAAGGTCGTGTGCTGGTTTGCCTCGGGCAACCGCGACGAGGAGATCTTCGTCGACCCCAACCGCTTCGACATCACCCGCAAGCCCAACGAGCACATGACCTTCGGCCGCGGCGG
>CAYFLO010000379.1:0-1689 GCA_964343995.1 uncultured Bifidobacteriaceae bacterium | reverse complement strand
AGCGCGCCTGCTTTGGGAGCAGGAGATCGGGAGTTCGAGTCTCCCCGCCCCGACCACCCGCACGTCCAGCGCACCAACATCGTGGGAGAGCACCAGTGAAGAGCGACGTCCAGACCCTGACCCCGACCCGGGTCAAGCTGACCATCGAGGTCCCGTTCGAGGAGCTCCAGCCGAGCCTGGATGCCGCCTACGGCCGCATCGCCCAGCAGGTGACGATCCCCGGCTTCCGCAAGGGCAAGGTGCCGGCCCGCATCATCGAGCAGCGCTTCGGTCGCGGTGCGGTGCTGGAGGAGGCCGTCAACGACGCGCTTCCGAAGGCCTACGAGGACGCCGTCAAGGCCAGCGAGATCGTGCCGATCAGTCGCCCCGAGATCGACGTCACGCAGATGGAGGACGGCAAGGCGCTGACCTTCACCGCCGAGGTCGACGTGCGCCCCGACTTCACCCTTCCTGACTTCAGCACGCTGACCGTCGAGGTCGACCCGGCCATCCCGACCGTCGACGACGTCGCCGCGCAGGTCGAGGGTCTGCGTCGTCGCTTCGCGACGCTGTCCGACGTCGACCGTGCGGCGCAGGACGGCGACGTCCTGCTCGTCGATATCTCCGGCGCCACCGAGGAGGGCGACGCGGTGGAGGACCTCACCGGTTCGTCGCTGTCGTACGAGCTGGGCACCGACGGCATGCTGCCCGGCTTCGACGACGCCGTGCGCGGCGCGTCCAAGGGCGACACCCGCGTGCTCGACTTCACCCCGCAGAACGGCGACTGGGCCGGCGTGCCGCTGAAGGCCACCGTCACCGTGAGCGGTGTGCGCGAGCGCGTGCTGCCGGCGCTCGACGACTCCTTCGCCCAGCTGGCCTCAGAGTTCGACACCGTTGCCGAGCTCAACGACGACATCCGCACCCGCCTGGTGCGCGTGAAGCGCATGGAGCAGGGTGCGCAGGCGCGCGACAAGGTGCTGGAGAAGCTGCTGGCCACCGTCGACATGCCGATTCCGGAGAACGTCGTCGAGGCTGAGGTCGAGGCGCACTTCGAGGACGGCCACGACAGCGGCGCCGACCACCGCGCCGAGGTCGAGAAGCAGGCCCGCGAGTCGCTCAAGAGCCAGTTCATCCTCGACCGCATCGCGGAGAAGGAGGAGCTCGGCGTGGAGGAGGCCGAGCTCTCCGCGTGGCTGCTGCAGCAGGCGCCGCGCTACGGCATGGCCCCCGACCAGTTCGCCCAGGCGCTCGTCGAGGCCGGTCAGGTGCCGATGGCGCTGGCCGACATCCGCCGGGCCAAGGCCCTGGCCGTCGTGCTGGAGTCGGCGTCGGTCGTCGACACCGCCGGCGTGGCCGTCGACCTGAAGGCCCTGGAGGCCGAGATGAACGGCCCGCAGATCACCGAGATCCCCGCGCCGCAGGAGTGACGCCACGCCGTCGTTCTCCCGACGGCGAACGTGGGAAGCCTGCGGCAGGTCGGCAGGTTAGGGTCAGGTGACAGGACAACAGGAGGCGTGGTGGGCGAGAACGTGTTCCCGGGGGCCCGTGGGGCCAGCGGCGCGATGACCGGCTTCGGAGACATGCTCGACGAGCGGCTCCTGCGCGAGCGGATCATCTGGCTCGAGGGCGAGGTCCGCGACGAGAACTCCAACCGCATCGCCAAGCAGCTCCAGGTGCTCGCCGCCGAGGATCCCGAGCGCGACATCACGC
>CAYFLO010000378.1:0-1693 GCA_964343995.1 uncultured Bifidobacteriaceae bacterium | reverse complement strand
GATGGGCTCGGTCTGCGCTTCGACGATGTCGCTGCTCAACGCGGGCGTGCCGTTGAAGGCGCCGGTGGCCGGCATCGCCATGGGCCTGATCTCCGGTGATATCGACGGCGAGACGAAGTACGTCGCGCTGACCGACATCCTCGGTGCGGAGGACGCCTACGGAGACATGGACTTCAAGGTGGCCGGTACCCGTGAGTTCGTCACGGCCCTGCAGCTCGACACCAAGCTCGACGGCATCCCGGCGTCGGTGCTCGCCCAGGCCCTGAAGCAGGCGCGTGACGCACGGTTCACCCTCCTGGACGTCATGGGTGAGGCGATCGACTCGCCGGACGAGATGGCTGCCACGGCACCGCGCGTGATCACGGTGAAGATCCCGGTGGACAAGATCGGTGAGGTGATCGGGCCGAAGGGCAAGATCATCAACCAGATCCAGGAGGACACCGGCGCCGACATCACGATCCAGGACGACGGCACGATCTACATCGGCGCCACCGACGGCCCGTCGGCCGAGGCGGCCCGTACGCAGATCAACCAGATCGCCAACCCGACGATGCCCGAGGTGGGCGAGCGCTACCTGGGCACGGTCGTCAAGACGACCAACTTCGGCGCGTTCGTCTCGCTCACGCCCGGCAAGGACGGCCTCCTGCACATCTCGGAGGTCAAGAAGATCGCCGGTGGCAAGAAGCGCATCGAGACGGTCGAGGAGGTTCTCAACGTGGGCGACAAGGTCCAGGTCGAGATCAAGGAGATCGACTCGCGCGGCAAGCTCTCGCTCATCCCGGTGCTGGAGGACGCTGCCGCCGGCGCCGATGCCTAAGGCGACCACCCGCACTCTCCTCCGGGGAGCCGACGGCGGCATCGTCCGTCGCACCGTGCTCCCCGGAGGACTGCGGATCATCACCGAGGAGATCCCCTCGGTGCGGTCGGCCTCGTTCGGCGTCTGGGTCAATGTCGGTTCGCGCGACGAGACCGACGCCCACCGCGGCGCGGCCCACTACCTGGAGCACCTGCTCTTCAAGGGAACGCGCACGCGCAGCGCCCTGGACATCTCGGCGTCGATCGAGGCGGTCGGGGGAGACCTCAACGCCTTCACCACCAAGGAGTGCACCTGCTACTACGCGCGGGTGCTCGACACGGACCTCCCCCTGGCGATCGATGTCGTCTGCGACGTCGTCACCGATGCGCTCATTGCGCCCGATGACGTGGAGGCCGAGCGTGGCGTGATCCTGGAGGAGATCGCCATGAACGACGACGACCCCGGCGACGTCGTCCACGACGAATTCGCGGCCGCCGTGCTCGGCGACACGCCCCTGGGGCGTCCGGTCCTGGGGACTGCCGAGAGCATCCAGGGGATCAGCCGGCGCGCGATCCACTCCTTCTACCGCCGTCGCTACCTGCCTTCCCGCATGGTTGTCGCGGCGGCGGGCAACCTGCGGCACGACGACGTCGTCGCGCGCGTCCGGCGCGCTTTCGCCGATGTGCTCGACGGAACCTCCGAGCCGGCGTCACCGCGTGCGGTGTCGACGACGCGCGCACCGCGACCGACCACCGCGCAGTCCGTCCGCGTGGTGTCGCGTCCCACCGAGCAGGCGCACCTTGTCCTTGGTGCCCCCGGCATGCGTCGACGCGATGACCGCCGGTATGCCCTCAGCGTCCTCATCTCCGCGCTCGGCGGTGGAATGAGCAGCCGGCT
>CAYFLO010000377.1:0-1699 GCA_964343995.1 uncultured Bifidobacteriaceae bacterium | reverse complement strand
GTCGACCCCGTGCTTAACGCCGCGGAGGCCTCCGGCGTCACGGTGCTGCGTCACGAGCACAACGCCGGCATCGCCCGCGGACTCAACGACGGCCTTGCCCGTGCCCGCGAGATGGGCGCGCCGTGGCTGCTCACCGTCGATCAGGACTCGGCAATTGCCGACGACCACGTGGTGCGGCTGCTCGCCGTGGCGCAGGCCGCGAGCCGGGTGCTGCGCGTGGGCGCCGTCGGTGCGGGCGCAGTGAACGACGCAGCGGGCGCCATCGGCTACCCGGTCACGCGCGTCGACGGCCTCCCGACGTCAGCGTGCAGCACAGCGTGGGCGCCTCGCGCGCGGTCACCGTGCTCGGTCGCACCGTCACCTCCACCGGTCACTCACCCGATCGGCGCACGACGATCGTGCGCAATCGGCTGCGACTGTTCCCCGAGGAGTTCCGGCAAGACCGCGTGCACGCACTGCGCACCCTGCGCCGCGTGGCCATGGGCACGCTGCTGGCCGTCACCGTGGAGGACGACCGCTGGGCCAAGGCCAAGGCGTCGGCCAAGGGCCTGCTGCCCGCACGCGACGCCCGCTAGGTTGACCGCGTGAAGGGGATCATCCTGGCCGGGGGCACCGGCTCGCGGCTGTGGCCGATCACCATGGGCGTGAGCAAGCAGTTGCTGCCCGTCTACGACAAGCCGATGATCCACTACCCGCTGGCCACGCTCATGAGCGCCGGGCTGCGCGAGGTGCTCATCATCACCACGCCGGAGGACTCCGCGTCGTTCTCGCGCCTGCTCGGCGACGGCAGCCCGTGGGGCATGACGATCCGCTACGCCGTGCAGCCCAAGCCCGAGGGCCTGGCGCAGGCGTTCCTCATCGGCGAGGACTTCCTCGCCGGCGACCAGGCCGCGCTCATCCTCGGCGACAACCTCTTCCACGGCCCGCGCCTGGATCGCAGCCTGGCCGGCCTCACCACGCAGGACGGCGCCACCGTCTTCGCCTACGAGGTCGCCAACCCCAGCGACTACGGCGTGGTGGAGTTCGACGCCGACGGGCGCGCGCTGTCGATCCAGGAGAAGCCCGCGCAGCCGCGCAGCAACTACGCCGTGCCGGGCCTGTACTTCTACGACGCCTCGGTCGTCGACGTGGCCAAGGCGATCACGCCCAGCGCCCGCGGCGAGCTGGAGATCACCGCCGTCAACGACCACTACCTGCAGGCCGGGCGCCTGAACGTGCAGGTGCTCGAGCGCGGCACCGCCTGGCTCGACACCGGCACCTTCCGCAGCCTGCAGGACGCCGGCGAGTTCGTCCGCGTCATGGAGGACCGCACCGGCACCAAGGTGGGCTGCGTGGAGGAGGCCGCCTGGCGCAACGGGTGGATCACCGACGACGAGCTGCTCGCCGTCGCCGAGCCGCTGCGCAAGAGCGGGTACGGGGACTACCTCGTGCAGCTCGTCGCGCGCCGCTGAGGCGTCAGCCGCGGCGAAGCCGGCCGGCCACGCGCTGCAGGCGCGTCGCCACCCGGTAGGAGCGGCTCGACAGCACCGCCGCCAGCGCGGCCGCATCGGCCGCGGAGTCACCCCCGATGAGAGATCCCGGTGCCGTGGGCAGCGCGGTGATGCGCCGCACGAACGCCACGAGCTGGTCGGCGAAGCCGTCCCAGGTGTGCCGGGCGATCGCCGCGCGCAGCGCGTCGACGCGGGCCTGGGCGGCCTGC
>CAYFLO010000376.1:0-1700 GCA_964343995.1 uncultured Bifidobacteriaceae bacterium | reverse complement strand
CCGCCATCCAGTCCGTGAGAACGACGATGTCGCGGCCGATGTCCTGGCCCTGCTCGAGCTGGGTGCGCACCTTGGCGTAGAACTCGTTGTTGTCGTTGATGTCCTCGGTGTACGTGACCGTGATGCCGGTCTGCTTGCCGAAGTCCTCCAGCGTCGGGCGCTTGCCGGTCGCCTCGTCGATATCGAGGTACGACGGCCAGTTCGACCAGTTGACGACCTTCTCGGCGTCGGACTTGTCGGTGGCCGCGGCTGCGCTCGCCGGACCGCTGCTGGCCGACGCGGCATCTCCGCCACCCGCGCCGCATGCGGCGGCGGCCAGGGCCGCTCCGCTCACGCCCGCAGCCTGGAGCAGCCGGCGACGGGACAGGGATGAGGTGAGGCTTCCCGCAAAGGACGGCACCGGACGGTCAGACATGCGACGACTCCTCACAGGGGGGACGGTGGCAGGGGCAGTCAATCACGGGACCGGTATCGGCCGGCGGGAGCGGCTCGCGTCAGACTCCTCGGCGCATGCCGCCGGCGATCGCGGCGGCAGCCAGGGCGTCGATCACGAAGGCGATCTGGGATCCGTCGTGCTCGTCGATGACCCCGGTGGTGACGCGGATGTGATGCCCCACGGCTCCGGGCAGGAGGAAGGGAGTTCCCGGGGAGACGCGGATGCCCTGGGCCGCCAGGGAGAGCAGGGCGGCGCGCTCGTCGACGACATCGACCCAGGCATTGATCCCATCCCCCGGAGTTGACGGCACGCCCCGTCCGGCCAGGCCGGCCCGAACGGCCAGGCTGCGGGAGGCGTACGCACTGCGGGCGCGTCGCACGGCGGCGATGCTCGCGGGATCGGTGAGCAGTTCGACCAGGGCCGCCTGGAGCAGCCGGCTGGTCCAGCCCGGTCCGAGCATCCGGCGGGCGACCAGGGGGTCGATCACGCGGGCGGGGCCACCCACGGCAGCGATGCGCAGGTCGGGTCCATGGGACTTGGAGTAGCTGCGCAGGTGGACGACCCGGTCGGGCAGGTGCCGGCCTAGGCTCACATCCGGTCCGGTGGCGATGTCGCCGGAGTGGTCGTCCTCGATGACCATCACATCGTGCGGTGCCAGGATCGCGGCCAGCTCCGCCGCCCGACCCAGGGACATGCTCACCCCGGTGGGGTTCTGGGCCCGCGGCTGCAGGAACACCAGGGCGCACCCGGATGTGACCGCGCGTTCCAGTTCGGCGGGAATCACACCCTCGTGGTCCATCGCCAGGCCGATCACCTCGGCGCCGACGCGCTCCAGCAGGTCGATGAGCGGGGGGAACCCCGGGTTCTCCATCGCCACTCGATCGCCCAGGTGCACCCGCAGGTCGATCAGCCGGGAGAGCGCATCCAGGGCGCCGTCGACGACGGTCATCCGCTCCGGCGGATAAGGCCAGCCGGCCCGCAGAACCTCCTCCAACTCCGGCAGCACCGGATCGTCCAGGTAGCTGGTCGTGAGGGCACCGCCTCGGGCGGCAACCCGTTCCAGCGCCAGGTCGAGGCGGGGCAGTAGCGCGGGATCGGGCGTTCCGGCCGACAGGTTGAGTCCCTGGCCGTCCGGGTCGCCGCCGATGCCCAGGTAGCGGGAGGGGCGCTCGGACCGGGGGTCTCCGGCCGCGGGGCGCTCCAGGACGAAGGTCCCGGCGCGACCACGCGACTGCACGGCACCCACCGACGCCAGCGCCCGCCA
>CAYFLO010000375.1:0-1709 GCA_964343995.1 uncultured Bifidobacteriaceae bacterium | reverse complement strand
TGCGCAATCCGGCGTCGCTGGTCGCGGGCGCCAAGTCGACCTCCTATGCGGAGAACGTCGTCGCCCTCGTGCGCGCCCACGAGGCAGGTGCCTCAGAGGCGATCCTGGGCACGATCGACGGACGCCTGTGCGAGGGAACCGGCAGCAATGTGCACGTGGCCATCGACGGACAGATGACCACGCCTTCCCTCGCCACAGGCTGCCTGGCCGGGATCACCCGTGAACTCGCACTGGAGTGGTTGGGGATCGTCGAGCAGGACGTGCCGCTGGAGGTCATGGACGGTGCGGTGGATGCGCTGGTGTCGTCGTCCACGCGCGACCTGCACCCGATCACGAGCATCGACGGCCGCGAGTTCTCCGCAGGGCCGATGTCGCGCGAGCTCGCCCGGGCCTTTGCCGCCCGCGCTGCATCAGACCTTGATCCCTGAGGTCGTTGCGACCCGATGACACGAGAAGGGCCCCCGCTCCCAGGAGCGAGGGCCCTTCGTCGTCAGGGGCAGGTGCCTACGACTTGTAGGTCCGGTCCACCGTGAGCGGCTGCCACATGTTCGGCACTCCGGGGGCGATGCCGCGGACGCTGCAGGAGCCGGACTTGACCAACTTGATCGTCACGGCACCGCTAGCGGGGTAGCCGATCTTGCACACGCTGGGGCCCTTGATGACCTTCCAGGTCACGTTCTGGCCGGCGTTGGTGTCCACACCCGGAGCCGACAGCTGGTACGTGCGCTTCTTGGCCAGCTTGCCCGACGGCGGGGGAGGCGAGACGAGCTGCTGCACACCCGGACCGATGGCGACGTTGTAGGTGTAGGTCGCCGGACCGTAGTTGCCGCCGCCGGAGGTCTTGGCGGTGAGGACGCACGCGCCCGCAGCCGCATTGACCGTGAGGGTCATGCCGTTGACGGCACAGGGGCCGGTCACTGACAGGGCCACCGGAGCACCGGACAGGTCGGTGGCGGTGAAGCCGACGACGCTGCCATTGCCCAGCGGGTACGTGCCACCCGGCGCCCAGGCGCCGTAGCCGGGCTGGGTCAGGGTGATGACGTCCTGCGCGGTCGGGCCGGCGACGATGGTGACGTTGTCGCTGGTGGAGCCGCTGGCACCGCCATTGGTGGTGAAGTTGGCGCCGATGACGGCTTGACCGGGAGTGGTCGGGATCCACTGGAACGACGCCTGGCCGTTGACGATCGGGATCGAGGCCGAGATCGGCTTGCCGTTGTAGGTGAAGCCCACCGAGCCCTGGATCGTGCTGGGCACGAGCGTTGCCACGAGGGTCACCGGGATGCCCGCGGTCATCGTGCCCGGGGCGGTCAGCGAGATGTTGCTGCCGCTGGCTGAGGCGAAGACGACGTCCTGGGCCGACTGTGACGGCTGCGAGACCCCATCACCCTTGTAGCTGGCCACGAAGATGTACGAGCCGGCGGCCTTGGGGGTCCACCACCAGTACGCGTAGGACTTGCCTGCGCCATTGGGGGACAGGCCCACGGTGCTCACGACGTTGCCCGAGCCGTCGGTGAAGACCACATTGCCCGTGGGGCTGTAGGTACTGCCGCTCTGGGAGTACACATTGACCAGGATCTTGGTGGCCGTACCGACCTTGGCAACGTTGGGCGCCTGGATCTGGGTCGTGGTGCCCACGTTGCTGGCGAAGCTCAGTGTGATCGTGTTCGACGACGCGATCGGCGAGTAGTTCTCGTCGTAGTTGGTGGCCG
>CAYFLO010000374.1:0-1710 GCA_964343995.1 uncultured Bifidobacteriaceae bacterium | reverse complement strand
GTCTGCGACTGACCTATGCCCTGAGGCCCGTGGGGCAGGGGGTGACAGGGGCCGACCGGCTCGGTAAGGTGACGCCCGTGGCACGGAACCTTGTAGTTATCGAGCGCGTGGGCTGACGCACCTAGTCCCCACGCGCTGCCCTCCGTCACCCAGCCGGGTCGGGGGGTTTTTTGTTGGAGCAGCACGGCACGAGAGGCAGCAGATGGACGAGCAGACCCCCGCCGTCACCGGGGCCCAGAGCCTGGTCATGGCCCTGGAGGCCCTCGGCGTGACCGACGTCTTCGGCATCCCCGGAGGCGCGATCCTGCCGCTGTACGACCCGCTCATGGACGCCTCCCAGGTGCGGCACATCCTGGTGCGCCACGAGCAGGGTGCCGGCCACGCGGCCGAGGGCTACGCCTACACCAGCGGTCGGGTCGGCGTGTGCATGGCCACCAGCGGCCCCGGCGCCACCAACCTGGTCACCCCGCTCGCCGATGCCTACATGGACTCCGTCCCCATCGTGGCCATCACCGGGCAGGTCCCCAGCCCGGCGATCGGCACCGACGCCTTCCAGGAGGCCGACATCCGCGGCATCACCATGCCGATCACCAAGCACAACTTCCTGGTCACCGACCCCGACGAGATCCCGCGCGCGCTGGCCGAGGCGTTCCACATCGCCTCCACCGGCCGCCCCGGCCCCGTGCTCGTCGACGTCTCCAAGGACGCCCTCCAGGCGAGCACGACCTTCTCCTGGCCGGTCTCGATGGACCTGCCCGGCTACCACCCGGTCACCCGTCCGCATGCCAAGCAGGTGCGCGAGGCCGCGCGGATGATCCTGGACGCCAAGGCCCCCGTGCTCTACGTGGGCGGTGGCGTCATCCGCGCCCGCGCGTCGCAGGCGCTGCGGCGGCTGGCCGAGCTCACCGGCATCCCGGTGGTCACCACGCTCATGGCCCGCGGAGCCTTCCCCGACTCCCACACCCTGCACCTGGGCATGCCGGGTATGCACGGCTCCGTGGCCGCGGTCGGCGCCCTGCAGAAGTCCGATCTGCTCATCACCCTGGGGGCCCGGTTCGACGACCGCGTCACCGGCAAGCTGTCGACGTTCGCGCCGAACGCGCAGGTGATCCACGCCGACATCGATCCCGCCGAGATCAGCAAGAACCGGCACGCCGACGTGCCGATCGTCGGCGACCTCGCCGAGGTCATCCCCGACCTCATCGCGGCCCTGGAGGCCGAGATCGCCGCGGGTCGCACGGGCGACTACGCCGCATGGTGGTCCTCGCTCAACCGACTGCGCGAGACCTACCCGCTGGGCTACGACTGGCCGACCGACGGCACCATCGCCCCGCAGTACGTCATCTCCCGGCTCGGCGCCATCGCCGGTCCGGAGGCGGTCTACGCGGCCGGTGTCGGCCAGCACCAGATGTGGGCCGCGCAGTTCGTGGGCTACGAGCGCCCGGACTCCTGGATCAACTCCGGCGGCCTGGGCACGATGGGCTTCGCCGTTCCGGCGGCCATGGGCGCCAAGGTCGGCGCCCCCGACCGCACGGTGTGGGCCATCGACGGTGACGGCTGCTTCCAGATGACCAACCAGGAGCTCGTCACCTGCGCCATCAACGACATTCCCATCAAGGTGGCGCTCATCAACAACAGCAGCCTGGGCATGGTGCGCCAGTGGCAGACGCTCTTCTACAACGAGCGGTACTCCAACACCGACCTGCACTC
>CAYFLO010000373.1:0-1727 GCA_964343995.1 uncultured Bifidobacteriaceae bacterium | reverse complement strand
GTGCACGTACCGCCGTTCGCGTTCAGGGACGCCGTCGGGTAGACGAGGGCAACGTCGACGGAATCACCGCCACTACTACCACCGAGGCTCAGCGGTCCTATTGGAATGTCAAAAGCAGAGGTACCACTGTTGTACGCGAGGATCGAGACGACCCCAATTGTGGCGATGGTGTATGTCGTTTCGCCAGAGGGAGAGACGTTACAGGTGGCCTGGGCAAAATCCACGCAATTGCCGGCGGGGACGCTGACCATTCCGGTGTCGGCGGGGTTCGAGGTGTGCTTGGTGACCACGATGGTATTCGCGTAATTGTTCTTCACCTTGAACGTGTCACCCACTGCGCCACTGAGCGTGCTCGGTGAGTAGGTACCGTCAGCGTTGACCGTCACTGTGCCCAGATCGGCCGCCGACGCGGGGGGTGCCCCGACGAGCAGGGCGCCGATGAGGGCGCACAGGCCCGCGACGGGCACCAAGCGCCGACGGAGCATGTCCTCACCGTAGTGGTGGTACCTGGGCGATATCGGGAAATGCGCTGACGTAAACGCGGTGGTGGCTGCAGGTGCGTGAGGGGACGAGTCGGCCTGTAAGCCGGCTTCTGTCCTCGGTTGCCCGAGGGGCGATCATCCATCTGCGACCACTGTTGCCAGTGGCCTGGTGCGGTCTACCTGCGAATATCGAGCGGGCCGCTCATCCGCACAGGCTGGCGAACCAGCCCTCTTGACCTTGCTCCAGGTGGGGTTTGCCGAGCCGCGGCAGTCACCTGCCGCGCTGGTGGTCTCTTACACCGCCGTTTCACCCTTGCCCCGATTGCTCGGGGCGGTCTGTTCTCTGTGGCACTGTCCCGCGGGTCGCCCCGGGTGGGTGTTGCCCACCACCTTGCCCTGTGGAGGCCGGACTTTCCTCGACGCTTGCACGCCGCGATCGCCCGGCCGACTCGTCCACCGCAAGGGTACCGGGGTCTGCTGCGGCTGATCTCGAATCCGGTGCAGGATGGCGCTCGTGCGCCGACCTACCGCGACCGCCGCCCTGGCCCTGGGCGCCCTCGGCGTCGTCTACGGCGACATCGGCACCTCACCCCTGTACTCCCTGCAGGTGGCGGCGGAGGCCGTCTCCGGCCTGGACCCGGTGGCCGCGGTCACCGCGCGCCTGGGTATCGCCTCGCTGGTGATCTGGACGCTCACGATCGTCGTGACGATCAAGTACGTCACGGTGATCATGCGAGCCGACAACCACGGTGAGGGTGGCGTGCTTGCGCTGGCCGCACTGGCGCGCTCGGCCCCGGGCATCACCCGACGCACCGGCCGCGCGGTGCTCGTCCTGGGGATCCTGGGCGCGGCGCTGTTCTACGGAGACGGGCTCATCACCCCGTCGATCTCGGTGCTGTCGGCGGTCGAGGGTCTGAAGGTCACGCTGCCGGCGCTCGATGCGGTGATCCTGCCCGTCACCATCGTCATCATCGTGGGGCTGTTCCTGCTGCAGCGCTGGGGTCCGGGGCGTCTGGGCGCGCTCTTCGGCCCGGTCATGCTGCTGTGGTTCGCCGTCATCGCACTGATGGGCCTGCCGCTGGTGATCCAGGTGCCCGACGTGCTGCGGGCGTTCTCGCCCACCTATGCCGTGAGCTTCCTCGCCCACTACCCGACGCAAGGGGTGGTGGCCCTCGCTGCCGTGTCCCTAACGGTCACTGGCGCCGAGGCGCTCTACGCCGACATGGGTCAGTTCGGCAAGACCGC
>CAYFLO010000372.1:0-1738 GCA_964343995.1 uncultured Bifidobacteriaceae bacterium | reverse complement strand
CGACGGTGACGGGGGCTGAGATGCGTAGCTCGTCGAGCGTGGGCTCGCCGGTGCTCACCGTGCGGATGACGTCGACAGCACGACCCGTGGCCGCCGAGTCGACCACGGCGATCTCGATGCGATCGCCGCCGATGCGGTCCTTGAGCTGCTCGGACGTACCGTGGGCGATGACCCGACCCTTGTCGATGACGACGATGTCGTCGGCAAGCTGGTCGGCCTCCTCGAGGTACTGCGTGGTGAGCAGCACAGTCGTGCCCTGGGCGACGAGATCCTTGATGACGCCCCACAGGCCCAGGCGCGAGCGCGGATCCAGGCCGGTCGTGGGCTCGTCGAGGAACAGGATCGACGGCTGCGCGACCAGGCTTGCGGCGAGATCCAGGCGCCGGCGCATGCCGCCGGAGTAGGTGCGTGCGGGACGGTCGGCGGCCTCGGTGAGGTCGAACCAGGCGAGCAGCTCGGCCGAGCGCTCGCGCACGTACTCCGGCGACAGGTGGTAGAGCTCGCCGAACATGCGCAGGTTCTCGCGGCCGGTGAGGTACTCGTCGACGGCGGCGTACTGGCCGGTGAGGCCGATCGAGCGGCGCACATCATCGGCCTGGCGCACGACGTCGTAGCCGGCGACGGTGGCGGTGCCGGCGGTGGGCGTGAGCAGGGTCGACAGGATGCGCACCGTCGTGGTCTTGCCCGCACCGTTGGGGCCGAGGAGTCCCACCACCTTGCCGCGGGGAACGACGAGGTCGACACCGTCGAGGGCACGCACGTCGCCGAAGGTCTTCACCAGGCCCCGGGCCACCACCGCGTCGTCGGACATGGGGCCCACAGTAGAGGGGCGCTGCAGAGCCTCCGCAGGCACTAGGTTCGCGATGGTCCGCACGCCATCGCTGGTCGAGAGGGGATCACACCCGTGGACACATCACCGCAGCGCTCGCCCGGTGCCTTCTGGGTCTATCTGGTCGTCGCGCTCGCCGGGCTCATCGGCACAGCGTGGTTCAACGTGGCCGGCTTTCTGCACCCCGGCCCGAACCTCCTGCAGGCCTGGTTCGCCAACGCGGCCACGAGCTCGCTGGCGATCGACCTGCTCGCCGCCGCCACCGGGGCCTCGATCTTCATCGTCCTGGAGGGCCGACGCCTGGGCATGCGGCTGTGGTGGCTCTACATCGCCGTCTCCTTCGTCACCGCGGTCGGGTTCGCGTTCCCGCTCTTCCTGGCCATGCGGGAGCGGGCCCTGGCGAGGCAGTAGCCCGAACGATTCCCTCAGACGCCCCCTGCATAATCCGCAAATACGGGCTATTCTCCCTCTTTGTGACGCATCTGCGGATATCCGAGGCAGCCGCCATGCTGCAGGTGAGCGACGACACCGTGCGCCGCTGGCTGGACTCCGGGCGCCTGGCCGACGGTCCGAGCGACGGGGGCCGCCGCACTGTCGATGCCGCCAGCGTGGCCGCACTCCTGGCCGAGCAGGCCCCCGCCGCTGACGGCGCGGTGCGCCAGTCGGCCCGCAACCGGTTCCCCGGGATCGTCACGCGGGTGGAGAAGGACGGGGTCATGGCGCTGGTCGAGATCCAGGCCGGTCCGCACCGCGTGGTGTCGCTGATGTCGCGCGAGGCCGCTGACGAGCTCGGGCTCGCGCCGGGCGTGCGCGCCTCAGCGAGCGTCAAGGCCACCAACGTCGTCGTGCAGCTCGAGGACGACTGATGCTCCACGGCCTTCCCCGCCGCCTCGCCGTCCTCGCGCTCGT
>CAYFLO010000371.1:0-1740 GCA_964343995.1 uncultured Bifidobacteriaceae bacterium | reverse complement strand
CCTGCGTCTACTCCGACATCGTCCTGCCGACCGCCACCTGGTACGAGAAGAACGATCTCAATACCTCCGACATGCACCCCTTCATCCACCCGTTGACCGCGGCCGTGGACCCGGTGTGGGAGGCCAAGAGCGACTGGGAAATCTACAAGGCGATCGCCAAGGCGTTCTCCCGCGTCGCGCCCGAGGTGCTGGGCGTCGAGAAGGACGTCGTGCTGACGCCGATCATGCACGACAGCCCGGGCGAGATCGCCCAGGCGGTCGACGTGCGTGACTGGAAGAAGGGCGAGGTCGAGCCGATCCCCGGCAAGACCATGCCGTCGGTGACGGTGGTCGAGCGCGACTATCCCAACCTGTACCGGCGCTTCACTTCGCTCGGCCCGCTCATGGAAAAGGTCGGCAACGCGATCAAGGGCATCGCGTGGAAGACCGAGCACGAGGTCGCGCTGCTGCGCAGGCTGAACGGCACGGTGCTGGAGGGGCCGACCAAGGGCCTGGTCCGGATCGAGACCGACATCGAGGCGGCCGAAGTGCTGCTGACGCTGGCGCCGGAGACCAACGGCGAGGTCGCGGTGCGGTCGTGGCAGTCGCTCTCCAAGGCGACCGGCCGCGAGCACGCCCACCTCGCGCTGCCCAAGGAAGACGAGAAGATCCGCTTCCGCGACGTCGTCTCGCAGCCGCGCAAGATCATCTCGGCGCCGACCTGGTCGGGGCTGGAGAGCGAGCACGTCTGCTACAACGCCGGCTACACCAACGTGCACGAGCTGATCCCCTGGCGCACCCTCACGGGCCGCCAGCAGCTCTACCAGGACCACAAGTGGATGCTGGCCTTCGGCGAGGGGCTGTGCGTCTACCGGCCGCCGCTCGACCTGCGCACGGTCAAGCCGGTGATCGACAGCCGGCCCAACGGCAACAAGCAGGTCGTGCTGAACTTCATCACGCCGCACCAGAAGTGGGGCATCCACTCCACCTACACCGACAACCTGATGATGCTCACGCTGTCCCGCGGCGGACCCATCGTCTGGCTGAGCGAGGTCGACGCGGCCAAGGCCGGCATCGTCGATAACGACTGGGTCGAAGCCTACAACGTCAACGGCGCCCTGGTGGCCCGCGCGGTCGTCTCCCAGCGCATGAAGGAGGGAACCCTCTTCATGTACCACGCGCAGGAGAAGATCGTGAACGTGCCCGGCTCGGAGATGACCGGACAGCGCGGCGGCATCCACAACTCCGTGACGAGGGCCGTGCTCAAGCCGACGCACATGATCGGCGGCTATGCGCAGCAGGCCTGGGGCTTCAACTACTACGGCACGATCGGCACCAACCGCGACGAGTTCGTCGTCGTCCGCAAGCTGGCCCGCGTCGACTGGCTGGAGCGTCCCCACAAGGATGCGGCCTCCCAGCCTGTCCTCCACGCGGCCGAGTAAGGAGTAGCGTCATGAAGGTACGCGCCCAGATCGCGATGGTCCTCAACCTGGACAAGTGCATCGGCTGCCACACCTGTTCGGTCACCTGCAAGAACGTGTGGACCAACCGCGAAGGCATGGAATACGCCTGGTTCAACAACGTCGAGACCAAGCCCGGCATCGGCTATCCCAAGGACTGGGAGAACCAGAAGCGCTGGAAGGGCGGCTGGGTTCGCCGCAGCAACGGCAAGATCCAGCCGCGCATCGGTTCGAAGTGGCGGATCCTCGCCAACATCTTCGCCAATCCCGACCTGCCGGAGATCGACGACTACTACGAGCC
>CAYFLO010000370.1:0-1741 GCA_964343995.1 uncultured Bifidobacteriaceae bacterium | reverse complement strand
CCGTGGGGGTTGTGCGCCACATCGGCCAGGATCGTCGGGCTGCGCCGGAGCACCTGCAGGCGTCCGGGCGACGTCGTGCCGGCCAGCCCCTCGCGCAGCAGGTCGTGATCGAGGGCGGCGACGCCGGAGAGGAACGCCTCGACGGCCGCGAGCGCGACGGTGGCGTTGTGGGCCTGGTGCTCGCCGAACAGCGGAACGAACAGCTGGTCGATCACCCCGCGCAGACCGCGCACGGTGAGCACCTGGCCCCCGACCGCCACGTCGCGGGCCACCAGCGCGAAGTCCGCGTCCTCCACCAGCGGTGTCGCGCCCTGCTCGGCGCAGCGCGCCAGCACCACGGCGAGCGCCTCGGGCTCCTGCCGGGCGATGACGACGGGCACATCCGGCCCGATGATCCCCGCCTTCTCGGCGGCGATGAGCTCCAGGGTGTCGCCGAGGTAGTCCACGTGGTCCATGCCGATCGGCGTGATGACGCACACCGACCCGTCGGCCACGTTGGTGGCGTCCCACGTGCCGCCCATGCCGACCTCGATGATCGCGACGTCGACGGGCGCGTCGGCGAACGCGGCGAAGGCCAGGGCCGTGGCGATCTCGAAGAACGACAGCGGCACGTCGCCGGAGGCCACGGAGTTGGCGTCGACAACCTGTGCGTAGGGCGCGATCTCCTCCCACGTCTGCAGCAGACGGTCCGGGTCGATCGGACGCCCCTCCAACTGAATGCGCTCGCTGGGATCGACCAGGTGCGGGGAGGTGAACAGTCCGGTGCGCAGGCCGGCGGCGCGCAGCACCGACTCGATCATCCGGGCGGTCGAGGTCTTGCCGTTGGTGCCGGCCACGTGGATGACCGGATAGGCGCGCTGCGGATCGCCGAGCAGCTCGACCAGGGCGGCGATGCGGGCCCGCGTGGGAGCGATGCGGTTCTCCGGCCAGCGCTCCGCGAGGGCCGACCAGAGGGCGGCGGATCGCTCGTCGGGCTGGCTCACGACGCCACCCTAGGATGGCCGCCCATGAGCAGCCACCGCGTGCCGGAGAAGCCCACACTCGACGGGCTCGAGGCCGGATGGTCCGCGGCGTGGGAGGAGCAGGGCACCTACCGCTTCGACCGCACCCGGGATCGCGCGCAGGTCTACTCCATCGACACCCCGCCGCCCACCGCCAGCGGCTCGCTGCACGTGGGGCACGTCTTCTCCTACACCCACACCTGAGCGCCGGGTGCAGAACTACTACGGCGTGCGCTGCGATCCGAGCCTGCCGTACGACCCGGCCTACCAGCCCCCGGCCGAGCCCGGCAAGGACCAGGTCCCGATCTCGCGCCGCAACTTCGTCGAGCTGTGCGAGCGGCTCACCGTCGAGGACGAGGTGGTCTTCGAGCAGCTGTTCCGTCGCCTGGGCCTGTCGATCGACTGGAACCTCACCTACCAGACCATCGACGCCCGCTCGCAGCGCGTGAGCCAGCTGGCCTTCCTGCGCAACCTCGCCCGCGGCGAGGCCTACCAGACCGAGGCGCCCACCCTGTGGGACGTCACCTTCCGCACCGCGGTCGCCCAGGCCGAGCTCGAGGACCGCGAGCGCGACGGCGCGTACCACCGCATCGGCTTCCCGCGCTCCGACGATCCGAGCACCCCGGTCATCATCGAGACCACGCGCCCCGAATTGCTGCCCGCGTGCGTCGCCCTCGTCGCGCACCCCGACGACGAGCGCTACCAGCCGCTGTTCGGCACCACCGTGCGCACGCCGCTGT
>CAYFLO010000369.1:0-1757 GCA_964343995.1 uncultured Bifidobacteriaceae bacterium | reverse complement strand
GCCTGCGTGAGCGAGTCCTTGGTGATGTCGACCAGCGAGAGTCCCGCGACCAGGAGCGTCACCAGGCCCAGGCCGCTGGTGACCACCTCGCGCGTGCGCTCCGGCAGTCGCGAGCCCAGGCCGACGCCGATCGCAGACCCCACGAGGATCGCGACGACATTGATGATCGTGCCCAAGCCGTGCACCGACGACTCCTCACGTGCGTGCGACTCACGAGCGAGCGGCGCTGTGGTTCACGGGCGCTGCCGCCTGACCGCCTTATCCTGCCAGTACCCCGTCCTCCAGGAGGCGCACGTGCTCAAGGGATTCCGCGACTTCGTCATGCGCGGCAACGTCATCGACCTGGCGATCGCCGTGGTTGCCGGCGCTGCCTTCACCGCACTCATCACCGCCTTCACCAAGTCGATGATCACCCCGCTCATCGGGCTGGTGCTCGGCGGCGGCGTCAATGCCGGCCAGGTCACCGTCAACGGTCAGGTCTTTGACTTCACGCTCCTCATCAATGCGTTCATCACCTTCGTGGCCACGATGGCCGTCCTGTACTTCATCGTCGTCGCTCCGATGAAGAAGCTCGTGGCGCGTATGGAGAAGGAGAAGGAGGAGGAGGCCGCCGAGGCGTCCGAGGAGATCGCGCTCCTGCGCGAGATCCGCGACGCCCTCGTCCAGCGGCAGACCTGATCGGCGGATCGTCAGTCGGAAGGCCGGCTAGCGGCCGTGGTGCGGTGGCACCTCGCGCCGCAGCTGGTCATCGAGTGATCCGAAGCCACCGGCCTCGTCACTGGTGACATCGGGCAGCAGCGGGGCGCCGGCAGCGGCCGGCACGCGGCGCTGCGAGCCCACCGACGTCAGGGCCGCATCGAAGACGCCAGCGATCGTGCGCAGCTGGTCTCGAGAGATGACGAACGATGGGGAGACCTGCAGTGCGCCATCGGCAAGGCCGCGGGTGAGCACCCCGGCACCGCGCACGGCCGCGAGCAGCCGCGGCATGAGCGTGGGGTCGTCGGCGAGGGCCTCGGGGACGATCTGCACGGCACCCAGGAGCCCGGAGCCCGAACGCACCTCGTGCACCAGTGAGTGATCGCGCAGCGGCAGCAGCGCTGCCGTGAGCGTGAGCGCGCTGTCGGCCACGCGGGCCACGAGCCCCTCGCGCTCGATGATGTCGAGGTTGGCGGATGCGGCCACGGCAGCGGAGGCATGGCCGGAGTAGGTGTAGCCGTGGCGGAACATCATCCCCGGCGTCGTGAAGAACGGCTCGCTCACGCGTGTGCCAACGAGCACCGCACCCATGGGCAGGTAGCCCGAGGTGAGGCCCTTGGCCGCGAGCACGAGATCGGGGTCCAGCCCTTCGGACGCGAACATCCGCCCGGTGCGACCGAAGCCGGTGATGACCTCGTCGGCGACGAACAGCACGTCGCGCTGCCGGCAGATCTCGCGCACCGCCGTCAGGTAGCCCTCGGGTGCGGTGTAGACGCCGCCGGCACCGATGACGGGCTCGCAGAAGAACGCGGCCACCCGCTCCGGGCCGATGCGGTCGAGGGCGTCAGCGAGCGCCTGCGGGTCGTCCCACTCCACCCGCGTGGTGTCGGGGTCGAGCTCGCCGTAGCCGGCGCGGTTGGCCGGGATACCCGCAAGGGCCGTGCCGCCCAGATGCATGCCGTGGTAGCTGCGCGTGCGCGTGACGATGACGTGACGCTCGGGGTGACCCACGACCTCCCAGTAGCGGCGCACGAGCTTGACCGCGGAGTCGACCGAGTCGC
>CAYFLO010000368.1:0-1773 GCA_964343995.1 uncultured Bifidobacteriaceae bacterium | reverse complement strand
GGGCCACCGACGGCGACGACTCGTGCATGTGTCGTCGCCGTCGGTGGCCCACGCCGGCGAGCCCCTGGTCGGTGCCGGCGCGCAGCCGGCGGACGCGCAGCGGGCCCGCGGTTCCTACGCGCGGTCCAAGGCCATGGCCGAGCAGGTGGCCTTGGCGGCGAACAGCGCCGACCTGTCGGTGATCGCGATCCGACCGCACCTGGTATGGGGACCGGGGGACACGCAACTGGTCGAGCGCATCATCGACCGCGCGCGTTCGGGCCGACTGCTGCTAGTCGATCGCGGTCACGCGCTCATCGACACGACCTACATCGACAATGCGGCTGATGCGCTCGCCTGCGCCGTCGACAACGGACCGGGGGGTCAGGCGTTCGTTGTGAGCAATGGCGAGCCGCGCACGGTGGCCGAACTCGTCGCCCGCATCGCGCGCGCCGGTGGCGGCGGAATCCGCGGGCATGTGCCCTACCCCGTCGCGCACACCGCGGGTGCGGTGATCGAGCGGGCCTGGGGTGATCGACCCGGGGAGCCGCCGATCACGTCGTTCCTGGCCGAGCAGCTGGCCACCGCGCACTGGTTCGATCAGCGGCAGACGCACCAGGCACTGGGCTGGAGCCCGGTGGTGCCACTGGACGAGGGCTTCCGCCGATTGGAGGCCCACTACCGGGCTGTGGAGCGGGTGACGGGAATCGAACCCGCATGACCAGCTTGGAAGGCTGGGGCTCTGCCATTGAGCTACACCCGCATGGGTCGCCACAGGATAGAGGGGTCGCAGCAACCCGGGTCCTTGGTCCCTAGGCGCCGACAGGCGAGGCGGCTTAGGGTGTGCTAACTTAGGGTACCCTCACTAAAGCGGCCTCGGGTCGCGGAGGATCCTGAACGACAGTTCGTATTAATAAGGAGAGCGTCCGTGCTGGGCACCTACGTGATCGGCCTGCGGGAGGGGTTCGAGGCGGCCCTCATCGTGGCCATCCTTGTGGCCTACCTCGTCCGCTCCGGCCAGCGCGGGGCCGTCCGTCAGGCGTGGCTCGGCGTGGGCGCCGCTGTCGCGCTCTCGGTGCTTCTGGGCCTGGGCCTGTCCTTCGTCGACGAGGCGCTCAGCGACACCGCCGCCACGGCCTTCGCCGGGATCATGAGCCTGGTCGCCGTCGGCCTCATCACCTGGATGACCTTCTGGATGGCCTCGCGTGGCCGCCGCATTCGCGACCACTTGCACGGCGAGCTCGACAAGGCGCTGGCCGCAAGTGGCATCGCGGTCGCGGCCGTGGCGTTCGCCGCCGTCACCCGCGAGGGGGTCGAGACCGCGCTGTTCCTGTGGGCGGGCATCCGCTCGTCGGGCGCCACCGCCGCGCCGGTCATCGGCGCGCTGCTCGGCCTGGCCACCGCGGTCGTCATCGGGGTGCTGCTCTACCGCGGCGCCATCCGGCTCAATATGGCCAAGCTCTTCCTATGGACGGGCATCGCGCTCGTCATCGTCGCGGCCGGCGTGCTGCGCTACGCGGTCCACGAGTTCCAGGAGCTCGGCTGGCTGCCGGGCGAGGACGCGCACGCGTTCGACGTCTCGGCCACCATCTCCCCGGACGGCCCCGTGGGCGTGATCCTGCGCGGGCTGTTCAACCTCACCCCGACCATGACCTGGCTGGAGCTGGCCGCCTGGGCCGCCTACCTGGTGATCGTCATGGCCGCGTTCCTGGCGGTGGCCCTGCGGCGGCCGCCGGCCACGCGGGGGACCGCGGGGTCGGACGTGGGTGCGGCAGCCCCTACACTCGCGGGGGC
>CAYFLO010000367.1:0-1775 GCA_964343995.1 uncultured Bifidobacteriaceae bacterium | reverse complement strand
GGCCGAGGGTGACCTGGTGGTCATCGATGCGGGAGCCCTGGTGGACGGGTATCACGCCGACATGACCCGCACCTGGATCGTGGGGCGCGAACCGGACGCCTGGCAGGCCGATCTGCACGCCCAGGTCGACGCCGCTGCCGACGCGGCCCGTCAGGCCGTCACCCCGGGGGCCGACGTAGTCGAACTTGATTGCGTGGCCCGGGAGCGTCTGGAGGCGGCTGGTCTGGGGGAGAACTTCACCCACGGTCTTGGTCACGGGGTGGGACTGGAGATCCACGAGGCGCCGATGATGGGCCCACGCTCGGCCGGTAGCATCGTGGCCGGCATGGCGATCACCGTCGAGCCCGGCGCGTACCTGCTGGGCCGGGGCGGGGTTCGCATCGAAGACACCCTGGCGGTCACGGCCTCCGGTTCGCGCGTCCTCACCGAGGCCCCGCGTGACCTGCGCGTCGTGGGCGCCTGAACCCAGGAGCACTCGTGGCAACGACGAACGACCTCAAGAACGGCCTCGTCCTCAACATCGACGGCGGCCTGTGGACCGTGGTGGAGTTCCAGCACGTCAAGCCGGGCAAGGGCGGGGCATTCGTCCGCACCAAGCTCAAGAACGTCCTCACCGGCAAGGTGGTCGATCGCACCTTCAACGCGGGCGTCAAGGTGGAGACGGCCAACGTCGACAAGCGCGAGATGCAGTACCTCTACCGCGATGGGGACGATTGGGTGTTCATGGACACGTCGTCGTACGACCAGATTCCCGTCTCCGACACCGTCGTGGGCGATTCTTCGCGATTCCTGCTGGAGAACCAGAACGCCACCGTGGCTCTCCACGACGGGGTGCCCCTGTATGTGGAGCTCCCGGCCTCAGTGGAGCTGATGGTCACCTACACCGAGCCCGGTCTGCAGGGGGATCGCTCGACGGGCGGCACCAAGCCGGCCACGCTGGAGACGGGTGCAGAGATTCAGGTGCCCCTGTTCCTGGAGTCCGACACCAAGGTGCGGGTCGACACGCGCGACGGCTCGTACCTCGGTCGCGTCAACGACTGACCCTCGTTGACGACGATTCGATGACGACAGGCTCGTGATCCATGTCCGCCCGCAGCAAGGCCCGCAAGCGGGCCGTCGACGTGCTCTATGCCGCCGATGTCCGAGGTCTGGATACCCGAGTCGTCCTCGATGAGGCGACGGCGCAGCGCGCCGCGGCTGACGAGCCGGCCCTCAACGAGCACACGGTGGCCTTGGTCGACGGTGTCCGCGCCCACGCCGAGGAGATCGACGAGCTCCTGGGCAGCTATTCGCTGGGGTGGTCGGTCCCGCGCATGCCGGCGGTCGACCGCGCCATCCTGCGCATGGCGGCTTACGAGTTGCTGTGGTGCCCGGACGTCCCCGACGCCGTCGTCATTGCCGAGGCGGTTGCGCTCGCGCGGGATCTGTCGACCGATGAGTCAGCGACGTTCGTCAACGGTCTTCTCGCCCGGCTTCTGGAGATCAAACCGCGCATCGCACCCGCGCCCTGAGCGTCACAGGCATCGGGACGGGAGAGACGTCCTCAGGACGAGGAATCGGTGGGCTGGGATGCCGTGGCGATGATCCCGATGCTGGCCGGCTGCCCGTCGACAGCATCGCCAGCGGTGACGATGAGCGAGTACCCGGAGCCCTCAGCGGTTATGGTGGCACCGGAGTCGGTGGCCATGTTCCCGGTGACCTTGTACCCCGCGGATTCCAGTGCCTTCTGGTAGGCGGCGATGGCATCCTTCGCGCTTCCATCAATGAGCCAACTG
>CAYFLO010000366.1:0-1786 GCA_964343995.1 uncultured Bifidobacteriaceae bacterium | reverse complement strand
TTCTCCGCATAGGAGGTCGACTTGGCGCCCGCGACCAGCGACGCCGGATTGCGCACGCCGGGGATGGTGATGACGCGCGTGGACTCCGGCCACGGCTGCTGGCGCATGACCGCGATGACGAGCGTGGGCGGGGCGTCGACGCGATCGCTGCCCAAGGGCGCCGCGCCGGAGGTCCAGGTGATGCGCAGGCGGGCCAGCTCGCCCACCTCGTCACGGCACGCGGCGATGACACGATCGGCGGCCTCGCGTACGTGATCGAGGTCCGGCGCCGCCAACCCGAGCATGGCCGCTGATGTGGCGAGTCGGCGCAGGTGGCGGGTCACGGCGAAGGCGCCGCGTGGTGTGACCTTGAGGGTCTCGAAGACGCCGTCGCCCACGGTGAAGCCGTGATCCATCACGCTCACCCGAGCCTCGTCGGGACCCAGAAGGACACCGGTGCAGCCATCGCCGACCCATGCCTTCATGAGCACTCCCCTGCACTCGAGGCCAACATCACCATCACGCACCGCTTGCCAGAGCGATGAGGCGCTCAGCCTTCAGTTCAGTCTCGCGCCACTCCGCGGCCGCATCGGATTCCCACGTGATCCCGGCCCCGGTGCCGAATCGCAGCGTATGACCGTCATGCCAGAACGTGCGGATCGCCACGGCCAGTTCGGCCTCGCCGGTGTCAGCATCCACCCAGCCGAAGGCGCCGCAGTACACACCTCGTTCCTGCGTCTCCACCGCATCAATGAGGCGAAGCGCTGACGATTTGGGCGCACCCGTGACCGAGCCAGGCGGGAAGGTGGCCTGGAGCATCTGCTGCCAGCCAACCTTGGTTGACAGCGTTCCTTCCACATAGGAAACCAGATGCACCAGGCCCGGATGGGCCTGCACCTGCAGGAGTTCGGGCACATCGACCGATCCGGTTCGGCACACGCGCGACAGGTCATTGCGCACGAGGTCGACGATCATGATGTTCTCGGCTTGATCCTTGTCGGTGAGGTCGGCCGCGGTACGCCCGGTGCCCTTGATCGGCCCGGACCGGATGGTGCGAACGGCACCGTCGCCCACGCGTGGTGCCACGTGCAAGAAGAGCTCCGGGCTCGCGCAGGCGATGTGAACACCCTCACGTGGCAGGCGCAGGGCTCCGCCGTATGGCGACGGATTACCCGCCGCGAGGCGCGCGTGCAGGGCGATGACGTCGCCATCCGGGCCGAGCGGTGCGCTCAGGATCCGGCACACGTTTGCCTGATAGACGGTGCCTTCGGCAATGGCCTCGCGAACCGCCTCGACAGCAGCTACATATCCCCGCTCATCCAACGAACTCGTCCACGCTGACGATGGAGGGCCGGACCAAGCGCCGTCAGCGCCGCCGTCCCAAGGCTGCCACTCCGAGAAACGGGCCAGGACGGGCGCACCGGTGTAGGGCACCGCCACTGCCCAGCGCCCTTCGGAGTCCAGGACGCTTAGGTCAGAACTCACCGTGACCAGCCCACTGCCGCGGAGCCCACCCACGACCGCGCCTGGGTGTTCTAGGCCTGCCGTACGCCCGGTCACGGCCGTACCGCCCGGTTTGGGCGCCGTGACCCCCGTTGGGTAGGGTGACGGTCCGAGTTCATGCGGACGTAGCGCAGCTGGTAGCGCATCACCTTGCCAAGGTGAGGGTCGCGGGTTCGAATCCCGTCGTCCGCTCGCATCGTGCCCACGTGGGCCGCCTTCGGCCCTGAGCCGGACGGTCCCCCGGGCACCGCACCTGGTGGAGTGGCCGAGAGGCGAGGCAACGGCCTGCAAAGCCGTGTACACG
>CAYFLO010000365.1:509-1788 GCA_964343995.1 uncultured Bifidobacteriaceae bacterium | reverse complement strand
ACGCGTGGATGAGCTCCTGCACCCGCACGGTCTTGGACAGGTCGGTCTCGTGCCCTGCGGAGACATCGTGAGCCCAGTGAATGGGCTCGTATGGGATGCGCAGCGACTGGAAGATCGCGTTGTAGAAGCCGTCCTCACCCAGGAGCAACTGGTTGATGCGCCGCAGGAACTCACCGGACTGCGCGCCCTGGATGATCCGGTGGTCATAGGTCGAGGTGAGGGTGAGGATCTTGCCCACGGCGTTGCGCACGAGGGTCTCCTCGCTCGCCCCCTGCCACTCGGCCGGGTACTCCATCGCGCCGACGCCGACGATGCAGCCCTGGCCCTGCATGAGTCGGGGCACCGACAGGTTCGTGCCGATCGTGCCGGGGTTGGTGAGGGTGATCGTGGTGCCGGCGAAGTCGGTGACCTCCAGTTTGCCCTGGCGGCCCTTGCGGACGAGGTCCTCATACGCCGTCCAGAAGCCGGCGAAATCGAGGTCCTGGCAGTTCTTGATGCTGGGGACGAGCAGCTGGCGCGAGCCGTCGGACTTGGCGGTGTCGATGGCGATGCCGAGGTTGATGGACGCGTGCGGCTGCACGGCGGGCTTGCCGTCGACATGGGTGAAGGACGCGTTCATGCCCGGCACGGAGGCCAGGGCACGCACGACCGCGTAGCCGATGATGTGGGTGAACGAGACCTTGCCGCCGCGGCCGCGGGCCAGCGCATTGTTGATGACGGTGCGGTTGTCGATGAGCAGCTTGGCCGGCACCGAGCGCACGCTGGTGGCCACGGGGACCGCCAGGCTCGCCTCCATGTTCTCCACGACGCGACCAGCGGGGCCGCGCAGAATCTGCGCGTCAGCGGAAGCGGCAGGCGCGGCAGGTGCCGGGGCGGCAGGAGCCGGAGCGACGGTGGGGGGAGCAGGAGTGGCGACAGGCGCCGGGGCGACGGGCGCGGGCGACGGGCTGGTCATCGTGGCGGCGCGGCCGACGGTCTGGCCGCGGCCCTCGAAGAACTCCCACCAGGCCGGGTCGACGCTGGAGCGGTCGGCCAGGAACTGCTGGTAGATCTCGTCGACCAGCCACTCATTGGGGCCGAAGCCGGACAGGGGGCCCGTCGGAGCCCCGTGGGGTGACGACTGCTCGCTCACGCCTCTCCCTGCGCGTCCCGCGGCACCTCACGCGCGGCGACGTCGGGGGAAAGCCTAGTCATCGCCCGGGGCGGCTCGATCAGGTGATATCTCGGCGCAGCGTGGTGGCCGAGGCGATGGCGCCGAAGACGACGGCGTAGCCGATGA
>CAYFLO010000365.1:0-499 GCA_964343995.1 uncultured Bifidobacteriaceae bacterium | reverse complement strand
GCAGCAGTGCGCCCGCGCCGACGGGCAGGGTGTCGACCGCTCCGCGGGCCCCGGCCGAGGTGGCCTGCAGCACTGACTGCAGCGCCGCGGCCGGCAGCCAGCGGCCGATGTCGCTGAAGAACAGCGAGATGAGCGGCTCCAGGATGAGGGTGACGACGAGCGCGCCGATGACCGCGGCCACCTGCACCCGCACGAGCGCCCCGACGGCCACGCCGACAAACGCGTAGATGGCGTAGCCCAGGACGATGCCGCCCAGGATCTGCAGCACCTTGCCGCCATCGATCGGGGCGTGCTCGCGCGACGCGAGCAGGATGAGCGCAAGTCCGAACGATACGGCGAACGCGATCGCCCCCATGACCGCGCCGATGACCAGGTAGAGCAGCGACTTGGCGACAAGGACCGACGAGCGGCGTGGTGCGGCCAGGAACGTCGGGGTGATGGTGAGGTGCCGGAACTCCGCGGTCATGCCGATGATCCCGGCGATGAGGGCGAAGAACGC
>CAYFLO010000364.1:0-1802 GCA_964343995.1 uncultured Bifidobacteriaceae bacterium | reverse complement strand
GGCCATGGTCGTCATCTACGTGGTGCCGGCGGTGTCGATGGTCGCGTCGCGCGACCGGGCCACCCGACGTTGGGGAGCGCTCGGCTATGTCACCGGTGTGGCCGGACGTGCCATGGTGGCCCAGCGCACGGGGGAGCGGCTCGTCGATGCCCTCGCCATGCCGGTCTCGGCGGCGGCCTTCGCCACTCTCACAGCAGCCTCGATGGTGCGCCGTCGTCGCGGCAGCACCACCTGGAAGGGCCGGGTCCTGGATCAGGCCGTCTAGGCGGCTCGCCGTTGTGCGTCGATGTCCGTGCACGGGGTGGTGCGGCGGAGCACAATGGAGTCACTGACCGGCGTCCCTCGAGAGGGGATGACTCGCCCGAGGGACCGTTCCTTTCGAGGGAGTGCGCCATGTCAACACCCCGCACCAATCGCCTCAGCCGCACCGCCGCCAAGGAGGTGCCGCACCGTGGTGACCACCGCTACTTCGCCGCCAAGGCCGAGGTGCGGACCCTGACGGAGGACCTCGAGCACGATCTTCGACATTCGGCCGCCCATGCCCCCGTCGTCGCCGACTTTCGGCAGGCGCTGGCTCAGGTGGCCGATCTCCTGCACGACCTGGACCCCCATGCCGACGGTGCGCGTAACCAGGTGCGCGACCTCGCCAAAGAGGTCCAGCATCTGGCCCTGGCCCACACATGGGTGTCCCATGGCGAGCGGGTGCGCGTGCGGCTGTCCGTCCACGGCCCGCATGCCGTGCGGGAGGCGCTGGACCAGGCACAGGACTCGGTGGTGTGGTGCGTGCGCGCGGGGCATTGGGACGGCCAGCTCACCGCAGCCGTGACCGTGCTGGAGCGCGCCGTCAAGGACGCCGAGGTGCACGCGGCCCGGGTCATCGCCGCCAGCGCGTGAGCGCACGCCTGCTCGCGGCCGTCCTCGCGGCCGCCGGGCTGGTGCTGGGCTTCGCGGTCGCCGTGCTCACCGGGGTGCGCGGACTCGGCGCGATCCCGCTCATCGGACTCGGTCTGGCCAGTGCGGTGATCCTGTGGCGCACCGCGGGGCCGCTGCGCACGATCATCGTCGGCGTCGTCTACGCCGCAGCGTTCGCGGTGTCGCACCCGCTCGGTGACGTGATCGGGTCGTGGGCGAGCGTGGTCGTCGTCGCCGCGGTGACGTTCGTGGTGGCCTATGCGCTGGGAAGGCGCCCGGGGCGCAGCACCGTCTCGACGACCTCGCCGCCGACAAGCTCGACGCGGTAGGCCGACGCGGGGGAGTTGTCGCGGTCGGCGATCACCGCCACCGGGTCGGTGCCCTCGTAGTGGATGGCGATGCCGTCGTCGGTGGCGTAGGTGAGCGGCAGCACACCGCGGGCGACCAGGTCGTGAACCATCGGGCGTCGCTGTGCCTCGGAGTCGTAGTGCACGCCGTTGCCGTAGGGGAGCAGCCCCAGGGCGTCAGTGACCGGGCGCAGGGTCGGACCGAAGGAGTCGGTCGGACCGCCCATGTGCCAGCAGATCGATCCGGCGCTGACGCCGGCCAGCACCGTGCCGCGCTCCCAGGCATCGCGCAGGGCGGTGTCGACACCGTGCAGGCGCCACAGGGCAAGCAGGTTCGCCACGCTGCCACCGCCGACCCACACGACGTCGGCGCGACCCACGGCCTCCTCGACGGGGCGATTGGGCTGGGTGAACAGGGCCAGGTGGTCGACGTCGCAGCCGAGCTCGGCTGCGACGTCGACCACCTGGCCCTGTTCACCCAGCCCAATCGCCCCGTCGAGGAGGCCGTGGGTCGCGCCGACGTCGTGTGGGTCGGCGGTGGCA
>CAYFLO010000363.1:0-1811 GCA_964343995.1 uncultured Bifidobacteriaceae bacterium | reverse complement strand
AGGAGCAGGGAGGTCCAGAACGATGTCGTCGGCAGCCATGCCCGGCACGCTAGCGGCCGTGGCACCGGCACGCCCGGCGAGTGGCGGAACGCCCCCTCTAGGCTGCTCGTATGGCCGACATCAAACCCCGCAGCAAGGACGTCACCGACGGACTGGAGCGCTCCGCCGCCCGCGGCATGCTGCGCGCGGTCGGAATGACCGACGATGACTTCGGCAAACCCCAGATCGGTGTGGCGTCGTCCTGGAACGAGATCACGCCGTGCAACCTGTCGCTGGAGCGCCTGGCCCGCGCGGCCAAGGAGGGTGTGCACGCGGCCGGTGGATTCCCGCTGCAGTTCGGCACGATCTCGGTCTCCGACGGCATCTCGATGGGCCACGAGGGCATGCACTTCTCGCTGGTGAGCCGGGAGATCATCGCCGACTCGGTGGAGGCGGTCATGCAGGCCGAGCGGCTGGACGGCATGGTCAACTTCGCCGGCTGCGACAAGTCGCTGCCCGGCATGCTCATGGCGGCTGCTCGCCTCGACGTGGCGTCGGTGTTCGTCTACGCCGGATCGATCCTGCCCGGTCACGTCACGCTGTCGGACGGCACCGAGAAGGACGTCACGATCATCGACGCCTTCGAGGCCGTCGGCGCCTGCGCCCGCGGTCTCATGTCGCGGGAGGACGTCGACACCATCGAGCGTGCCATCTGCCCCGGGGAGGGAGCCTGCGGTGGCATGTACACCGCCAACACGATGGCATCCGCGGCCGAGGCGATGGGCATGTCGCTCCCGGGTTCTGCGGCCCCGCCGGCGGTCGACCGTCGTCGTGACGGCTACGCGCGCAAGTCCGGTGAGGCAGTCGTGGAGCTCATCCGCCAGGGCATCACCACCCGCGACATCATTACCCGCCGTTCACTGGAGAACGCCATCGCGGTCGTGATGGCGTTCGGCGGGTCCACCAATGCGGTCCTGCACCTGCTGGCGCTCGCGCACGAGGCGGGTGTCGAGCTGGTGATGGACGACTTCCACCGCATCGGCTCCAAGGTTCCGCTCCTGGCCGACGTCAAGCCCTTCGGTCGCTACGTCATGAGCGACGTCGACCGGGTAGGTGGCGTGCCCGTGGTCATGCGAGCGCTTCTCGACGCCGGGCTCCTCCACGGAGACTGCCTCACGGTCACCGGTCGCACCGTCGCCGAGAACCTCGCCGACATCGCCCCGCCGGATCCCGACGGCACGATCCTGCGCGCGTCACGGGACGCCATCGCCCCCACTGGCGGCATCACGATCCTGTCCGGTTCACTCGCCCCTGACGGCGCCGTGGTGAAGAACGCCGGCGTGCCCGTCGAGCAGTTCGAAGGAACGGCGCGGGTCTTCGAGCGCGAGCAGGCGGCGATGGCCGCGCTGGAGGACGGCACGATCCAGAAGGGTGACGTGGTGGTCATCCGCTACGAGGGCCCCAAGGGTGGCCCTGGCATGCGCGAGATGCTCATGATCACCGGCGCGATCAAGGGCGCGGGTCTGGGCAAGGACGTTCTGCTCATCACCGACGGCCGCTTCTCCGGCGGCACGACGGGTCTGTGTGTGGGCCACGTGGCCCCGGAGGCCGTCGACGGCGGTCCCATCGGCCTGGTCCGCACCGGCGATCGCATCCGTATCGACCTGGCCGCTCGCTCGCTGGATCTCCTGGTCGACGACGACGAACTGGCCCGCCGTCGCGCCGCCTTCGCCCCGCTCCCGCCGCGGTATGACCGGGGTGTGCTGGCCAAGTACGCCCGGCTGGTGGGGTCGGCCTCCCGGGGAGCGGTCTGCGACTGACCTGTGCCGTGA
>CAYFLO010000362.1:0-1841 GCA_964343995.1 uncultured Bifidobacteriaceae bacterium | reverse complement strand
GTTCGGCATGATCCCGGAGTTCATCGGCCGCCTGCCGGTGTTCACCTCGGTGAGCAAGCTTGACCGCGAGGCCCTGGTGGCCGTGCTCACCGAGCCCAAGAACGCCCTCATCAAGCAGTACCAGCGCCTGTTCGATCTCGACAACGTCGAGCTGGAGTTCGCGCCCGAGGCCCTCGACGAGATTGCCGACCAGGCCCTGGCTCGGGGTACCGGCGCCCGCGGCCTGCGCGCGATCCTGGAGGAGGTCCTCCTCAACGTCATGTACGACGTGCCCAGCCGCACCGACGTGGCCAAGGTCGTCATCACTCCTGAGGTTGTGCGCGACAGCGTCAACCCCACGCTCATCCCGCGCGAGGCGCCCAAGCGCGTCCGCGGCGAGAAGTCCGCGTAGTACCCCTCAACGCCTCTAGGCTTTCTGCGACCGCGCACGCGTGGTGCCCGGTGCCCGGGAGGGTCGGATGAGCCGTCGTGTCCTCATCATCATCGGCGTGGTCGTGGGCGTGATCGTCCTCGGGGTGGCCACGGTGGGCGTGCTCGTCAACACGGTGTTCCGAGACAGTGATTCCGGCGGACAGGCCTCGGATCCCTACGCACCCGGCGGCCACTACACCGACGGATGCCAGGACGGCCCGGTCTCCTTCACCACCTGGCCGGTTCCGGTGGACCGTCTCGACGGGATCATTCCCATGGGATCGGTGTCGTCCGAGCACATCGACCCCACGGATCATCTGTACTTCGCGGCACATACGAGCTACGAGGCAGCCGATGTTCCCTACGTATCACCCGCTGACGGACGCATCGTCGAGGTGTACTCCCTGAAGGGTCTGGGCAACGCCAACCTCGACTCGGCCCGAGTGTCGATGGATGTTGGTGCCGTGCTGCAGTTCGGCTGTCGGTACTACGCGCGGATCGCGCACCTGCACGATCTGGCCCCGGAGATCGCCTCCGCCGTCGGTACGCTCGACAACGCCTCTCAGCGAGACGTGAACATCCCGCTCACGGCCGGGCAGGTGATCGGACACGTGGGCCAGCAGTCCGACCTTGCGATTCTGGACACCCAGGCTCCCGCGCCGTCGTTCGTCCACCTCCAGGACTATGCCGCCGAGCCGTGGAAGCGGTACACGATCGATCCGCTGCCGCTCTTCCCTGAGTCGGTGCGTGCGGACGTCGCCGGAAAGATCGCCCGCAAGGCTGAGCCCGTGGCGGGAATGTTCGCCTACGACGTCGCCGGGTCTGCGCAGGGCGCGTGGTTCGGCGCCGATCAGGTCGGCATCCCCAACGGCGGTGGTGACCCGTACTGGAAGCGCATGCTCACGCTCGCGCCCTACTGGAACGACCCGTCGCTGGCGATGGTGGTCATCGGAGACTGGAATGGGAAGTGGGGCTTCTTCCTGGCGCAGAAGCCGATGTCGTTCTCCTCGGTCACCGCGACATCCGGGGTGACGGTGGTGCCGCTGGTGGATGCCGAGGCCTTCGGCAAGATTGATGGGGCCACCCCGCAACAGGTGGCAGCCGCACCCGTGGTGGCTCAGCTCATCGTCCAGGTGGACGCTGGCGAGCACCTCACCGCCGAAATCGTGTCGGGCAGTTCGGCGCCGTCCGGCTTCACCGGACACCAGCGGCAGTACGCCCGGTAGGGCCTACGTTCCCCACCAGGCTCCGTGGGGCGGATGCGATCATGGGCCGGTGCGTCCCCTCCCGCGCGCTGCTGCCGCCGTCGTCCTCGCGATAGGACTGTCGGCATCGCTGGCCATCGGCGGCGCTGCTCCGGGAGTCGCCGACGACGCCACTCCGGCGCCCACGGCGGAGAGCCCCGCACCCGTAACCCCGTCGCCTACGGC
>CAYFLO010000361.1:0-1843 GCA_964343995.1 uncultured Bifidobacteriaceae bacterium | reverse complement strand
CCGTAGGACCACTGACGGATGTCGTCGGCGGTCGCCAGGCCGATGCGGAGCTCATCGAAGAAGTTGACGTCTAGCACGTAAACTCCCTTTCCCCTTGCGGGATAGTGAATCTCAAATACCGAATGACTAGGCGAGGTCCTCGACGGACGCGGATTCGTTGCGCGACAGATTGATTCCCAGGTTCGCGGCAGCGCGCTCCAGGTCCTCGTCGTCGCCGTCGCGCATCTCGATCGCCGCACCGTCGCTGGAGAGCACCTCGACGTTGAGGCACAGCGACTGCAGTTCCTTGAGCAACACCTTGAACGATTCCGGGATGCCCGGCTCCGGGATGTTCTCGCCCTTCACGATGGCCTCGTAGACCTTGACCCGGCCGACGGTGTCGTCGGACTTGATGGTCAACAGTTCCTGCAGCGTGTAGGCGGCGCCGTAGGCCTGCATGGCCCAGCACTCCATCTCACCGAAACGCTGACCGCCGAACTGCGCCTTACCGCCCAGCGGCTGCTGGGTGATCATCGAGTACGGACCGGTCGAGCGGGCGTGGATCTTGTCGTCCACCAGGTGGTGCAGCTTGAGCACGTACATGTAGCCCACCGTCACCGGGTAAGGGAACGGTTCGCCGCTGCGGCCGTCGAACAGGTTCGCCTTGCCGTCGCCGTTGACCATGACCTCACCGTCACGGTTGGCCAGCGTCGAGCCGAGCAGACCCTGCAGCTCCTCCTCGCGGGCGCCATCGAACACCGGGGTCGACACGATGGTGTCGGCCGGCGCCTCCAGCAGCTCGGCGGGCAGGTTCTTGGCCCAGTCCGGCTTGCCGTCGACCTTCCAGCCGGTCTTGGCGACCCAACCGAGGTGGGTCTCCAGGATCTGGCCGATGTTCATCCGTCGCGGCACGCCGTGGGTGTTCAGGATGATGTCGACGGGGGTGCCATCCGGCAAGAACGGCATGTCCTCCTGCGGCAGGATCTTGCCGATCACGCCCTTGTTGCCGTGCCGGCCGGCGAGCTTGTCGCCGTCGGAGATCTTGCGCTTCTGGGCCACGTACACGCGAACCAGCTCGTTGACGCCGGCCGGCAGCTCGTCGTCGTCCTCGCGGGAGAACACCCGGATGCCGATGACCTTGCCGGACTCGCCGTGCGGAACCTTCAGCGAGGTGTCGCGGACCTCACGGGCCTTCTCACCGAAGATGGCGCGCAGCAGGCGCTCCTCCGGGGTCAACTCGGTCTCGCCCTTCGGGGTGACCTTGCCGACCAGGATGTCGCCGTCGCGGACCTCCGCACCGATGCGCACGATGCCGCGCTCATCGAGATCGGCGAGCACCTCTTCGGAGACGTTCGGGATGTCCCGGGTGATCTCCTCGGCACCGAGCTTGGTGTCGCGGGCGTCGATCTCGTGCTCCTCGATGTGGATCGAGGTGAGCACGTCCTCCTCAACCAGACGGCTGGACAGGATGATCGCGTCCTCGTAGTTGTGGCCCTCCCACGGCATGACGGCCACCAGCAGATTGCGGCCCAGCGCCATCTCACCGTTCTCGGTGCACGGGCCGTCGGCGATCACCTGGCCGGCCTCGACTCGTTGACCGGAGTCGACGATCGGCTTCTGGTTGGCGCAGGTGCCGTGGTTGGAACGGTTGAACTTGCGCAGCTTGTAGGTGAACCGGCTGCCGTCATCGGCCATCACGGTGATGTAGTCGGCCGAAACCTCTTCCACCACGCCGGCCTTGTCGGCGACGACGACATCACCGGCGTCGATCGCGGCGCGCAGTTCCATACCGGTACCGACGAACGGAGCCTCGCTACGCACCAGGGGGACTGCCTGGCGCTGCATGTTGGCGCCCATCAGGGCG
>CAYFLO010000360.1:0-1850 GCA_964343995.1 uncultured Bifidobacteriaceae bacterium | reverse complement strand
GCGCCAGAACGTCTGCGCCTCGTGCCTGAAGGCCGGCAAGGTCGTCCGCGCCTGACGTTCCGCTGGGTCACCCGCTGAAGTGCTGGTGCCCGCCCGCGGTCCGTATGACCGCACCGTCCACGCTCACCTGCGCACCGTCGCTGCCGCACTCCTCCACGCGCCCGATGCGCACGAATCCGTCCGGCAGCGTCGCTGCCGGGGGGAACGTCGCCAGGAGAGCGTGATCCTCGCCGCCCTGGAAGATCCACGTGCGTGCATCCATCGTGAAGGCCGATGCCGCGGTCGCCAGCGGCTCGGGAATCTCCAGCGCCGATGAGTCCAGGGCGAGCGTGACACCGGAGTCCTGAGCGATGTGACGCGCGTCGGCGATGAGCCCGTCACTCACATCAATCATCGACGTCGCGCCCGCGACTGCTGCCGCCGGTCCGGCCGCGTAGGGCGGCTGGGGGCACCGCTGCGCCTCCACGAGCACCTTCGGAGCGCGGAATCCGCGCGAGAGCATGGCCAGCCCGGCCGCGGCCCAGCCCAGCCGACCGGCGACAGCGACGACATTCCCGGGACGCGCACCCGAGCGCAGCACCGGTGCACGACCGCGCAGATCGCCGATGACCGTGATCGACAGCACGATCTGCGGCGCCTCCACAACATCGCCGCCCACGAGCATCGCCCCGGCGGACACCGCCTCCTCCACCAGTCCGGCCGTGCAGGCACTGGCCCATGCGGCGGGGAGGTCGGACGGGGCACCGAAGCCCACGACCAGCGCGGTCGGCTCCGCGCCCATCGCACTGATGTCGGCCATCGCCACCGCGGCCGCCTTGCGCCCGATCTCGATCGGCGTGGACCAGTCACGTCGGAAGTGCCGACCCTCGACGAGCAGATCGACCGACACGACAGTGCGACCGTCGCTTGAAGCGAGGACCGCCGCATCGTCGCCGGGACCCAGGTGCACGTGATCGGCGGTGGGCAGCCCGGCGGTGATGCGCCCGATGAGCCCGAATTCGCCGATGTCGGCCAGGCTGCCGCTCACCGCAGCCCCGTGCCGCGGCGACGCGCATCATCGACGAGGCGGCGCACCACCTGCGGGTAGTCGACACCCGTGGCCGCCCACATGCGGGGGAACATGCTGATCGAGGTGAATCCGGGCATCGTGTTGACCTCGTTGACGATGACCGTGCCGTCCGGGTGCACAAAGAAGTCCACGCGAGCCAGACCGGCACAGTCCAGTGCCTCGAATGCCTGCACGGCGCGTCGCTGCACGTCAGCCTCGACGGCAGGGGCGAGGTCCGCCGGCACGAGGAGCGCCGCGGAGTCGTCGAGGTACTTGGCCGCGAAGTCATAGAACTCATGTCCGGGACCCACGACGATCTCGGCGCACCGACTGGCCTGTGGAACCCCGGCGTCATCCACGAGTACCCCGCACTCGATCTCGCGCACCCCCTCCTGCGAGGCCTCGACGATCACGCGCGGATCGTGGACCCGCGCCTCCTCCACCGCTGCCACCAGCGCAGCGCGGTCATGCACTTTGACGATGCCGCGCGAGGATCCGGCACGCGCGGGCTTGACGAACACCGGGTATCCCAGCGCATCGACGCGCCCCCGCGCGTCGTCGCGTCGTTCCTTCCAGTCGCGGTCGGTGATGACGGTCCAGTTCCCCACCGGCAAGCCGGCTGACCGCAGGGCGGCCTTCATGTGGCCCTTGTCCATGGCCAGCGCCGAGGCGAGCACCCCTGACCCCACGTAGGGCACGTCGCGCATCTCCAGCAGACCCTGCACCGTGCCGTCCTCCCCCCACGGTCCATGCAGCACCGGGAAGACCACGTCGACGTCAAGGACCTCCATGGGGTCGACGG
>CAYFLO010000359.1:0-1868 GCA_964343995.1 uncultured Bifidobacteriaceae bacterium | reverse complement strand
GCGGGCACGGCACGTGGGTGCTGGGAGCCCCGGAGTTCGTCCTGCCCGACGACGTCGAGGTCGCTCGTCGCGCGGCGGTGCCCACCGCCGATGGCGCCCGGGTGCTGCTCCTGGCCCGTGCCGACGGCACGCCGAGTGCGCAAGGGGGCACCGGTCCGGTGACGCCGATCGCCCTGGTCGTCATCAGCCAGACCCTGCGCCCCGACGCGCACGACACCGTTGCCTACTTCCTCACCCAGGGCGTGCGCATCAAGGTGATCTCCGGCGACAACCCGGCCACCGTCGGGGCGATCGCTGCCCGGGCCGGTGTGCCCGGTGCGCAGGCGCCGGTCGACGCCCGCACCCTGCCGACCGATCCCGACGAGCTCGGCCGCGCGGTCGACGAGGCCAGCGTCTTCGGTCGCGTCACCCCGACGCAGAAGCAGGCGATGGTCGCCGCCCTCCGTCAGCGCGGCGCGACCGTGGCGATGACCGGTGACGGTGTCAACGACGTCCTGGCGCTGAAGACCGCCGATCTCGGTATCGCCATGGGATCGGGGGCCGGGGCCACGCGCGCGGTGGCGCAACTGGTGCTCATGGACGACCAGTGGTCGGTAATGCCCGACGTGGTGGCCGAGGGACGCCGCGTGCTGGGCAACATCGAGCGAGTGTCCGACGTGTTCCTCACCAAGTCGTTCTACGCGATCGTGGTCTCCGTGCTCACCGGCATCTTCGCCTTCACCTTCCCGTTCTTGCCGCGGCACCTGTCGCTGGTGAGCGGCCTGACGATCGGCATCCCGGGCTTCTTCCTGGCCCTCATGCCCAACACCGAGCGCTTCCGCCCCGGCTTCTTCCGTCGGGTTCTGCTCTTCGCCGCCCCCGCGGGTGTCATCTGCGCAGCGACGGCACTCGCGGCCTACTACGCGATCCGCAGCCTGGGCGAACCGGTGCCCAATGCGCAGGCCGGAGCGACGACCGCCCTGTTCGTCGTGACCCTCGCCGTGCTCACCGAGTCGGCCCGTCCGCTCAACGCGCTCCGCCTGGGCATCGTCGCGCTCATGGCGGTGATGTTCGTCGGTGTCCTGGTGATCCCGTGGTTCGCCAACACCTTCGCGCTGCACCTGGGAGCCGAGCGCTACGCCGTGGTCGCCGTCGGCATCGGACTCATCGGTGCCGCCCTGGTGTGGGCCGCCACGCTGGTCACTGACCGCTGGCGCCGGGCATGACACCGCGGGTCGGGCTGTCGACCTCGTCGGTCTTCCCCGAGCCCACCGCCGTCGGCTTCGAACTGGCCCTGCGCCTGGGGTACGACGGCGTGGAGGTGATGGTCGGCACCGATGCGGCCAGCTCCGACCTGCGCACCCTCATGGCGCTGCGCGACCGGTTCGGTGTGCCGATCCTCGCGGTCCACGCCCCGTGCCTGCTGGTCACGCAGCGGGTGTGGGGACTGGACCCGTGGGGCAAGCTCCAGCGCGCCCGCGAGGTGGCCGAGATCCTGGAGGCCGACACCGTGGTCGTGCACCCGCCGTTTCGGTGGCAGCGCGAGTACGCACGGGAGTTCGTGCGAGGTATCGACCGGATGACCGACGAGACGCACGTGCGCTTCGCCGTGGAGAACATGTACCCGTGGCGCGCGGGGCGCGGCCAGGTGGCCGCGTATCTGCCCAGCTGGGACGTGCGGGACGACGACTACCGCCACACCACCCTGGATCTGTCACACACCGCGGTGGCGCGGGTCGACGGCCTGGAGATGGCGCGCGACCTGGTCGAGCGCCTCGGGCACCTCCACCTGGCCGATGGCACCGGCTCCGCGCGCGATGAGCACCTCGTGCCTGGTCGCGGCACCCAGCCGGTCGCCGAGGTGCTGGGGTACCTGACCGGTGCCGGAT
>CAYFLO010000358.1:0-1871 GCA_964343995.1 uncultured Bifidobacteriaceae bacterium | reverse complement strand
GCCACGGATAACGACGAGGTCGGCACCCGCGCGGGCGGCCAGCGGCGCCAGCGTGGCGGTGCCCTGCGGTGAGACGCCCGCGGCCACGGTGATGCCGGCGGCCTTCAGATCGGTGATGCGCTGCACCGCGAGGTCGGGATCGACCGGTCGCGCGGCGTAGATCTCCTGCAGGGCCGGGGTGACGTCGTCGTCGCCGAGCGACGCGATGCGCTCCAGCTGCGCGGACGGGTCCTCGTAGCGGGCCCACAGGCCCTCCAGGTTCAGGGCCGCGAGCACTCCGAGACCGGCGAGCTCCACCACGGTGGCCGGCGACACGATCGAGTCCATCGGCGCGGCGATGAACGGAGTGTCGAAGGTGTACGCGTCGATGCGCCAGGCCGTCGACACCGCCGCCGCGTCACGCGTGCGACGACTGGGGGCGATGGCCACCTCGTCCAGGGAGTACCGGCGACGGGCACGCTTCGCCCCGCCAAGTTCGATGTCGCTCAACGCCTACCTGCCGGAGTAGTTCGGGGCTTCGATGGTCATCTGGATGTCGTGCGGGTGGCTCTCGCGCAGGCCGGCCGCGGTGATGCGCACGAACGAGCCCTTGCGGTGCAGCTCGTCCATCGTCGAGGCACCGGAGTAGCCCATCGCCGCACGCAGTCCGCCGACGAGCTGGTGCGCGACGGCCGCGAGCGGGCCGCGGTAGGCCACCATGCCCTCGATGCCCTCGGGCACGAGCTTGTCGTCGCTGAGGACGTCGTCCTGGAAGTAGCGGTCCTTGCTGTAGGAACGGGCCTGGCCGCGCGACTGCATCGCCCCGAGGGACCCCATACCGCGGTAGCTCTTGAACTGCTTGCCGTTGACGAAGACGACGTCGCCGGGGGCCTCCTCGCACCCGGCGAGCAGCGAGCCGAGCATGACGGTGTCGGCGCCAGCCACCAGAGCCTTGGCGATGTCGCCGGAGTACTGCACGCCTCCGTCGCCGATGACCGGCACGCCGGCCGGACGGGCGGCACGGGCCGCCTCATAGATGGCCGAGATCTGCGGAACGCCGACGCCGGCCACCACGCGGGTAGTGCAGATCGAGCCCGGACCCACACCGACCTTGATGCCGTCGGCACCGGCATCGATGAGCGCCTGCGCGCCGGCGCGCGTGGCGACGTTGCCGCCCACGACGTCGACACCGGACTGCTTCTTGATGAGCGCGACCATGTCGAGCACGGCGCGCGAGTGTCCGTGCGCGGTGTCGACGATGAGGAAGTCGACACCGGCCTCCACCAGCAGCCGGGCCCGCTTCTCGGCATCCTCGCCCACGCCCACCGCCGCGCCCACGACCAGGCGGCCATTGGCGTCCTTGGTGGCGTGCGGGTACTTGTCGCTCTTGACGAAGTCCTTGACGGTGAACAGGCCGGTGAGACGACCGTCGGCGTCGATGAGCGGCAGCTTCTCGACTTTGTTGCGCGCCAGGAGGGCGAGCGCGTCCTCCGGTGCGATGCCCACCGGTGCCGTCACCAGCGGCATCGGCGTCATGACCGCGCGCACCGGACGCGACATATCGTCCTCGAAGCGCATGTCGCGGTTGGTGACGATGCCCAGCAGGATCCCGGCGTCGTCGACGACCGGAACGCCGGAGATGCGGTACATCCCGCACAGCCGATCGACATCGGCCAGGGTGTCGTCGGGTCCGCAGGTGACCGGCTTGCTCACCATGCCGGCCTCGGAGCGCTTGACCCGGTCGACCTGCGTGGCCTGATCGTCGATCGACAGGTTGCGGTGGAGCACGCCGACGCCGCCCTGGCGCGCCATGGCGATAGCCATGCGCGACTCGGTGACAGTGTCCATGGCGCTAGACGCCAGCGGCAGCGTCAGGCGGATGTTGCGGGTGA
>CAYFLO010000357.1:0-1877 GCA_964343995.1 uncultured Bifidobacteriaceae bacterium | reverse complement strand
CCTGGCCAGCGCGGTGATCCTCGGTGGAGGCATCGGGCTCCTGGCCCTGGGGCTTCACCTGGCCACCGGGCTGTCCGCCGACGCGGCGGTGAGCGGCGTGATCGATCCCCTGCTTGGTCTTCCCGGCATCACCGTGGCCCGCATCGGGGTGCTCGTGTTTCTGGTCGTCACAGGCGCAGTGCTGCGTCGCCGGGGCCGCACGCTCGCCGCCGCCCTGGCCTGGATCGATGCGGTCCTCATCGCGTCGTACTCCCTGAGCGCTACGGAGGTGACCGCAGCGTGGTGGCACGCCACACCGGACTCCCTGGCCGACATCGGCGTCATCGCCCTTGTGGTCGGTGCGGTGATCGCACTCGTGCGCTCACCGCGCGCGTGGATGCGTCTGGCCACCCCCGTCCTCGTCATCGCCTGCGTCCTGGCCCTGCTGCGTCGGGCCGACGTGCTCTCGGCTCCCATCACGCTGCTGGCAGGGGGATCGGTCACGGCCGTGCTCGTCGTCGGTCTGGCGTGGAGCCTGCTCACCGACAGTGGCGCACACGGCAACTCTCCGGGCCTGCCGCGCGAGGGGCGCCTGCTGCTCACCCTGGGCAACTTCACCTTCACGGCCGCGGTCGTGGCCTGGGCGGTCCTGGGGCTGCAGGCGCAGCCCTATGACGACCTGCAGGCCGCTACCGCACTGGGTGTGCAGACGCTCGGCAGCGCGCTGCTCATCGTGGTGGCACTGGTGACCGCGCGGACCGGTCGCACCGGTGCGGGATCACCGCCGCCACCTACAGTGGGGCCGTGAGCGCAGAGCCCGATCGTCGACTTCACGACAGAATCAAGGGACGCATCGCGCGCACCTTCGCAGGAACGTCGAAGCCTGAGGTTGTCCACCATTCCTTCGCCACCCAGGCCCCGAATCCGCAGCAGACGCTCGATCTCTTCGCCGACCAGTGGATCACCGCCTTCCCCGATGAGCTCGGTGTCACGGCGGGCTGGGTCAATCACTTCGATTCGGGCGTTGACACCCGCGTGCCGTGGGCGGTGGCGACGCTGCCCGGGGGCATCGCGGGCCGTCGCGTGCTCGAGCTCGGTCCGTTCGAGGGCTACCACTCGGCATCCCTGGAGCAGGCGGGCGCCGCGAGCGTCACGGCCGTCGAGGCGAGCAGCACCGCCTACCTGAAGTGCCTGGTGGTCAAGGAGGTGCTCGGGCTGCGCACGACCTACCTGTACGGCGACGTGCCCGCGTATCTGGCGAGCACCGATGAGCGCTTCGACCTGGTGTGGGCCAGCGGGATCCTGTACCACCAGGCCGACCCGATCCGGTTCCTCGAACTCGCTGCCGCCCACGGCGATCACCTGTTCCTGCACACGCACTACTACGACGCGCAGCGGTGCGCGCAGATCGGCACGGCCAATCGCTTCGATCCGTCGCGCGATGTCACCGTCGACTGGCACGGCCGGTCGATCCGCCTGCACCATTACAACTACGCCACCGACACCGCCACCGGCACATTCGCCGGCGGCCCGGCACCATTCGCGCGCTGGATGACCAAGGACGACCTGGAGTTCGTCCTGGCCGAACTGGGACTCACGCAGATCACCTACGGGGTCGACGATCCGACCAACCCGGCCGGCCCCGGCTGCTTCCTGCTCGCCTCGCGCCCCTGACCCGCGGCCCGCGGGCCCGGGTGATCCCCGGAAATTGACACCGGCCCCCTCACGCACTTTCATTAGTGCGTCTACAGAAACTCCCCGAGGCCCGAAGGCGGTCTACGGGCGCCCTGACGGAGGACCCATGACCGAGCCCGGCTACGACCTCGAGGCGGACGTCGTCGTCCTGGGCACCGGCGGCGGCGGACTCACCGCCGCGATGGCCGCGCATGACTTCGGCG
>CAYFLO010000356.1:1543-1893 GCA_964343995.1 uncultured Bifidobacteriaceae bacterium | reverse complement strand
TGCGCCAGGCCGACGAGTTGTCGATGACGATGGCACCGGCCTCGGCGAATCGCGGCGCCTGCGCCTTGCTGGTCGAGCCCCCCGCGGAGAACAGCGCGATGTCGATGCCGGACAGGTCGGCGGTCTCGGTGTCCTCCACGACCACGTCGGTGCCACGCCACGGCAGCGTCGTGCCGGCCGAGCGGGCCGAGGCCAGGTAGCGCACCCGGCCGATGGGCAGGCTGCTGTTCTCCAGGAGCGTGCGCATGACGCCACCGACCTGGCCGGTGGCGCCGACGACGGCGATCGTGAGGCTCATCGGCCGGTCCCGCCGTAGACGACGGCCTCGCCGTCGGCGTCCAGACCGAACG
>CAYFLO010000356.1:0-1533 GCA_964343995.1 uncultured Bifidobacteriaceae bacterium | reverse complement strand
AAGAAGGCCGTGGCCGCGCTGCACACCGCGTTCGGTCTGGACGCCGACGGCGAGGCCGTCGTCTATGGCGGGACCGGCCGATGAGCCTCACTATTGCCGTCGTCGGCGTCCAGACCGAACGCGGTGTGCAGCGCGGCCACGGCCTTCTTGGCGTCGGCGGAGCGCGTGACGATCGAGATGCGGATCTCCGAGGTCGAGATCATCTCGACGTTGATCCCGTTCTCGGCGAGGGCCGAGAAGAACGTGGCTGAAACGCCCGGATGCGAGCGCATGCCGGCGCCCACGAGGCTGACCTTGGCGATGGCGTCGTCGACGAGGAGGTCCTGGTAGCCGATGTCGTCGCGCTGCGCGTGCAGGGCCTTCATCGCCGACGGCGCACTGCCCTGCGGGCAGGTGAAGGTGACGTCGGTGCGACCGGTGGCCTCCGCCGACACGTTCTGCACAATCATGTCGACGTTGATTTTGGCCTCGGCGAGCGCGCGGAAGATCTTGGCGGCCTCGCCCGGCTTGTCGGGCACACCCACGACGGTGATCTTGGCGTCGTTCACGTCGGCGGCGACTCCGGAGATGATCGGCTGCTCCATGGCGGTTCCTTCGGCTACGGCCTTGGCGATGGCATCGGGGGACAGGACGAACGTGCCGTCGAGCTGCGAGAACGACGAGCGCACGTGGATCGGCAGGTTGAAGCGACGCGCGTACTCCACGCAGCGCAGGTGCAGGACCTTCGCGCCCACGGCCGCGAGCTCGAGCATCTCCTCGTAGGTGATGTACGGGACCTTGCGGGCCCGCGCCACCACGCGCGGGTCGGCGCTGAAGACGCCGTCGACGTCGGTGTAGATCTCGCAGACCGATGCATCGAGGGCGGCCGCCAGGGCGACGGCGGTGGTGTCGGAGCCGCCGCGGCCCAGCGTGGTGATGTCCTTGGTCTCGGACGAGACGCCCTGGAACCCGGCGACGATGGGGATCGCGCCCTGGTCGATCGCCTCGCGGATGCGTCCCGGTGAGACGTCGATGATGCGAGCGGCGCCGTGGGAGGAGTCGGTGATGACGCCGGCCTGCGACCCGGTGTAGGAGCGAGCCTCCTCACCGGCCTCATTGATTGCCATCGCGACGAGCGCCATCGAGATGCGCTCACCAGAGGTGAGGAGCATGTCCATCTCGCGCCCGGGCGGGTTGTCGCACACCTGCTCGGCGAGGTCGATGAGCTCATCGGTGGTGTCGCCCATGGCCGAGACCACGACGGCCACGTCGTGGCCGGCGCGCTTGGTCTCCACGATCCGCCGCGCGACCCGCTTGATGCTGTCGGCGTCGGCCACGCTGGAGCCGCCGTATTTCTGGACGATCAAAGACACGAGCGGTGAGTCTAGCCCGTTGCCGTGCAAGCGATTTCCACGACCATCCGCCGATGGTGGGGCCCTGTGGTGGGATGCGCATATGGAGCGCCGCGACCTGCTGCGCGGCGCCGGAATCCTGGGACTCGGGGCCGTTCTGGGGGCCGGCGCGACGCCTGCCGCGGCAGCCGTCCCGCGCACC
>CAYFLO010000355.1:213-1899 GCA_964343995.1 uncultured Bifidobacteriaceae bacterium | reverse complement strand
CCGTCGGGGACGCCGAGGACGTGGCACTGGCGGATGCCGTCGCGCTCGCGGAGGAGGTTGCACTCGCCGACGATGTGGCGGACGCCGTCGATGAAGCGGTCGGTGACGCGGAGCTCGACACCGTGCTCGACGCGGAACTCGACGCGGAACTCGACGCGGTGCTCGTTGGCGACGCGGACGCCGATGCTGCTTCCGATGCCGTGAGGAGTGTCTCCCCACCGACCTCGCACCCGTTGTTCAGGATCGCGGCGCCGGCCGGCCAGTTCTGGCCGGGGAAGCCGGTGAACGGCGGGATGATGTCGCCCCAGTTGGCCGCGGGGAAGATCGGCCCGTCGTGGGTGTCGTGGCCGTTCTTCTTGTCGATCGAGTCCTCGCTCACCGTGATCTGCACGTACGGGTTCTGGCGCGAGTTCGTGCGATGGCAGATGACGACCTTGCCGGCGGGTGCCGTCGGCGGCTTCGGGCTGGCGACGGGGGTCGGTGACTGCACCGGTGCCGTCGTGATGACGTCCGCGGCGATCCAGAGCTGGAAGCGCGGGAATCCGGCGGCGCGGATCTGCTCGAAGGTGATCGACTTCACCTCGTCGCTCGTGACGAAGAAGAGCGATGCGCCGTCAGTGTCGGTGCCGTTGCCGCTGAGAGTGCCGGTCGTCGCGTCCCAGTTCGGCAGGTCGGTGCCGGAGGCGCTGTAGTTGAAGGTCGTGCCGAGCCACTCCTCGACACTGAGCGCCTTGCCGCTCGCGCCTGTCGCGGTGATCTTGATGTTCTCGGCGTCGATGTCGCCGAGGGTGAAGCCGTAGGTGCCGGGGATCGGCGGATCATCGAAGGTGATCGTCACGCTGCCGCTTGGCTTGCCCGCGGCGAGCGCGGCCGACAGGTACTGCTTGCCGGTGGACGGTCCGTACGCGAGGCCGAACGGCGTCTGCGCACCGAGCGTCGCACTCGTCGCGAGCTGGAGCGTCTCATTCGTCGACGTGACCTCCGCGCCGGGGAAGATCGTCCCCGGGAAGGTGATGCGCGCCGCCGACGGATCGGTGAGGGCCCAGGTCGCATAGACCCCGCTCCCGCCAGCCGCCTGGGACAGCGACGGGAGCGTGAACGCTCCGACGGCCATGACGGCAAGGGACACCACGATCGTGAGCGTTCGGCGCATGGCGTCAGGCTAAACGGCGACAGTGGGCGGACGGACGCGGTGCCGCGAATCTGTGGACGGGGTCACCGTGGCGGGGGACGCCCGGCATGCGCCGATTCGTGGGGTCGGGAGAATAGGTCCGCCATGAATGCACGGACCGATGTCCTCGTCGTGGGCGCCGGTCCTGCGGGATCCGCCGCCGCGGCCTGGGCTGCCCGCGCCGGCCTGGACGTCCTCCTCGCCGACGCCGAGACCTTCCCCCGTGACAAGCCGTGCGGTGATGGCCTCACCCCGCGCGCCATCGCCGAGCTCGATGCCCTCGGCCTGTCGCCGTGGCTCGAGGGCCGGGCGCGCAACTGGGGGCTGCGCGCCGCGGGCTTCGGCCAGACCCTCTACCTGCCGTGGCCCGGTGGCTCACTGCCGCGCTACGGCGGTGCCGCGCCGCGACTGGAGCTCGATGCCGCGATCCGGCAGGTCGCCGTCGACGCCGGCGCCCGCACCGTCGAGGGCCACCGCGCTGTCGACGTCACCATGGACGCCGGCCGCATCACCTC
>CAYFLO010000355.1:0-203 GCA_964343995.1 uncultured Bifidobacteriaceae bacterium | reverse complement strand
GTTCGCGGTCGGCAAGGAGCAGCGCGTCATCGAGTGCCAGCGCGTCATCGTCGCCGACGGTGCGCGCTCGCAGCTCGGCCGCAAGCTCGGACGCACCTGGCATCGCGCGACCGCGTACGGCGTCGCCGCCCGCGGCTACATCAAGTCGCATCGCAGCGATGATCCGTGGATCAGCTCGCATCTCGAGCTGCGCGGTGAGCAGG
>CAYFLO010000354.1:0-1930 GCA_964343995.1 uncultured Bifidobacteriaceae bacterium | reverse complement strand
TCGCCGCGGCCATCCACCGCGAGCTCATGCGCGAGGGCCAGGTCTTCTTCGTGCACAACCGGGTGGAGTCGATCGACCGGGTGGCGGCGCGACTTGGCGACCTCGTGCCCGAGGCCCGCATCGCGGTGGCACACGGACAGATGCCCGAGGCGCAGCTGGAGCAGGTGATCCTGGACTTCTGGGATCGCCGGATCGACGTGCTCGTGTGCACCACGATCGTGGAGTCCGGCATCGACATCGCCAACGCCAACACCCTCATCGTCGACCGCGCCGACACGATGGGCCTGTCGCAGTTGCACCAGCTGCGCGGGCGCGTGGGCCGCGGTCGCGAGCGGGTCTACGCGTATTTCCTGTACGCACCAGACAAGCCGATGACCGAGACCGCCCATGAGCGCCTGGCCACCATCGCGCAGAACACCGATCTGGGCTCAGGCATGCGCATCGCGCTGAAGGACCTGGAGATCCGCGGTGCCGGCAACCTTCTGGGCGGCGAGCAAAGCGGGCACATCGCTGACGTCGGCTTCGACTTGTACGTGCGGCTCGTGGGTGAGGCCCTGGCCGAGCACCGCGACGGCGCCGTGCCTGAACAGGTCGAGATGCGCGTGGAGCTTCCCGTCGACGCGCACATCCCCGCCGCGTACGTGCCACATGAGCGCCTGCGCCTGGAGGCGTACCGCCGCCTGGCCGATGCGGCGACGGACGAGGCCGTAGCCGAGGTGGAGGCCGAGCTGCTCGACCGCTACGGCGCGCTGCCCGAGACCGTGCAGACACTGCTGCAGGTGGCGCGGTTCCGCGTGCTCGCCCGCGCGGCCGGGCTCACCGAGGTCGTGCTTGCCGGCACCGGCATCCGCCTGTCACCGGTGGAACTGCCGGAGTCCGGGCAGATGCGCCTGGACCGGCTGTACCCCCGGACGATCGTCAAGCCGGCGGTCCGTACGATCATCGTGCCGCGGCCGACGGCGAACGGCGCGCCCCTGCGCGACCGTGACCTGCTGGCCTGGGCAACGGAGCTCGTCCAGGCCGTCCTCCCCGTATCCACCGCGTCACCAAGGAGCACCGCGTGAAGCGACCGCTGGCCGCCATCACCGCCATCATCGCGACCACTGTTCTGGTCGGGGCCTGCGGCATGCAGGGTGGCTCCGCCGCTACGTCGACCGCCGGCGACATCAGCGAGAGCGCTCTCACCTCCCAGGTGCAGGAGATCCTCGTCGCGCAAGGGCTGCCCCCGACGGCCCCCGACGCCGCGCTCACGTCCAAGACCCTCACCCGCATGATCGACCTGCTCCTGGTCGACACGATGGCGACGAAGGCCGGCGTCACCATCACGCAGGGACAGATCGACAGTGCGATCGCGCAGTACGTCACCCAGGCCGGCAGCCAGCAGGCGGTCGACCAGAGCCTGGCCACCAACGGCCTGGCCCCGTCGCAGCTCCCGTCGATCGTGCGCATCAACCTGCAGGCGCAGGCGATCGCCAAGAAGCTCGCGCCACAGGGCACCGCTCAGGAGCAGAGCGATGCCTTCAGCAAGGCGCTCGTGACGACCTCGCTGCAGCTCAACGTCACCGTCAACCCGCGTTTCGGCGCGTGGGACCCGGCCCAGGCGGTCATCGTCCCGGCACCGAATGATCTGTCGGCGCCTCCCGCCGGCGCCTGACGGCGCCTGAGCCTGGCGGTCGCATGTCCGACGATCCGGCGACCCGCCCCGGAGTACGGGTACTCGACCTCGTGGAGGTCATGGACCGGTTGCGTTCACCCGGCGGCTGCCCGTGGGACGCGCGGCAGACGCACGCCTCGCTTGTGGAGTACCTCATCGAGGAGGCGTACGAGACTGTCGAGGCGATCGAGACCGGTGACGACGCCGACCTGCGTGAGGAGCTCGGCGATCTGCTCCTGCAGGTGGCCTTCCACGCCCGCATCGCGCAGGAGCGCG
>CAYFLO010000353.1:0-1932 GCA_964343995.1 uncultured Bifidobacteriaceae bacterium | reverse complement strand
CTGCTGCTCCACCCGCGCCATCCAGCGCGCCTTGGTCACGGTGAACGCAGCCACCGGCACGCTGCCCACCGCATCGGCCCACACCTGCGGGCCGCCGAGCTCGGCGATGAGATCGAGGGCATCGGGCGCCGACCGGGTGTCGTTCCACAGCAGGGCCGGGCGCACCACGTGGCCGTGCTCGTCGAGGGCGACCATGCCGTGCTGCTGCCCGGCGATGGCCAGCGCCGCCACGTCGTCCAGCGCACTGTCGAGCACGTGGTCGAGGGCGTCGAGCCAGGCCTGCGGGTGCACCTCGGTGCCGTCGGGGTGCGGGGCGCGCGCCTCGCGCACGAGCGCACCGGTCTCGGCGTCGCGTACGACGAGCTTGACCGACTGCGTCGACGAATCCAGCCCCGCGACGAGCGTGCGAGAGGTCACCGGGCGTCCATCAGTCGAACACCACGCCCTTGACCATGACGAAGCAGCCGTAGGGCACCGAGTCGAGCGTGTGCACGACGACGTACGCCTTGCGCGCCTCCTCGTAGAAGTCCAGACGCGGGATCACGCCGTACTCCAGCGCGCGCCCCTCCACCCGCGAGGCCAGCGCGAGCAGTTCGTCCTGCACGGGAGTGGTCTTGACCGGGTCGTCCTCCACCTCCATGCGCAGCAGCGGGTGGGGAATGAAGGAGTCCAGCGGCAGCACCGACAAGATCGCCTGCGCGGCACGCAGCACGGTGACCTCGCCCAGGCGGATCACCGGGCGGCCCGACGATGCGGCCGGATAGTTGCGGTCGACGAGCAGCAGCCGGTCAGCGTGGCCCATATCGTCCAGGGCCTTCAGCAGGTCACCAGACAGCAGCGGATCGATGTCCTTGAGCACTACTCCTCCACCTCGTCGACGGCCAGCAGCAGCGTCTCGTCCTTGCTCACAACCTTGGCGTCGGCGTCGTAAAGCGTGACGATCTCGTCCTCGATCACGAGCCGGCCGCGTTCGTCGATGACGTCGATGGTTTCCTCGACCAGCGATCCGCTGGGGTCGGTGGCCACGACGAGGTCGTCGACGACGGCTCCGTGCACTTTGCCGTCCTCATCGGTCCACGGACCGACGGTGACGTCCTCGTCGATCTCGATGGCGTCGTCGTTGGCACTGGCGGCCGACGGACTCTGTGACGTCATGCGTCCTCCCGTGGCGAGCCGGAGCGATTCCGGCGCCGCGAGCCTACGCGAACAGAGGCGTCTGGCTAGGCGATGTAGAGGGTTCCGCCGGACTCGCTGACGGTGTACTTCTGCAGCGGCTGACGGGCCGGGCCGCGCACGACGTCGCCGTTGGACGCGTCGAAGCGGGCGCCGTGGCACGGGCAGGCGAACTGGTTGGCGGACTGGTCGAAGCCGACCGTGCAGCCCTCGTGGGTGCACACCGCGCTGAAGGCCAGGTAGGTGCCGGCCTTGGGCTGCACGACGTAGCCCGGGGCGCCGTTGGACGGATCGGTGAAGGGCAGCGAGCCGCCGACCTTCAGGTCGCTGGTCTTGCCCACGGCCGTGCCATTCGCCGCGCCCGAGGCGCCGCCGCCCATGGGTGCTGGGGTGGAGCCGGCATCGCCGGCCGATGACGCGCTGGCCGAGGGAGAGGACGGGCCGGACGGAGACGCGGTGGCACCGCTGGCGGTGGTGTCACTCGAACCACCGGACACCAGGCGGCCGACGCCGCCGACGAGCACGGCGCCCACACCCACGAGCACCGCGACGACACCGGTCTGCACGAGCGCGCGGCGCCTCGGGCGCGGCGAATGGCACGGCCGTGGGCGGTGATGGTGGCGGACTCGTGGGCTGGCGCGGGGACGGCAAGGTTCATGCGTCGACGCGTGGACCGCAGGATCGCCCCGGACACCGACAGCACGCCGCCGTCGCCGCCGAGGATGAGCGGGGTGAACGCGAACATGAAGACGATGTCGG
>CAYFLO010000352.1:0-1934 GCA_964343995.1 uncultured Bifidobacteriaceae bacterium | reverse complement strand
ACCCGCTTCACCGATGGCGGGGAGTTCGGCTTCGGGGCTGAGATCGGCATCTCCACCCAGAAGCTGCACGCTCGCGGTCCGATGGCCCTGCCCGAGCTCACCACGACGACCTACATCGTCACCGGCGACGGGCACATTCGCGGCTGAGCGGACGGCTCCTCAGGGCCCCCCGTGGCCGCCGGATAGAGTGCGACCAGACCTGAGGGAAGGACATCCATGGACGTCGTCAGCACCGCGATCGTCGTCGCCGGCGAGGCGGCCGCCGAACCCGGTCCCACGACCAATCCGTACGCCTACGGCCTCACCGCCTTCGGCATCCTGGTCATCGGTCTCATCGTCGCCTGGATGATCAAGGTCGGGCGCTAGCCCCGACCTCATCGTCACCATGGCCCGCCCGCGCATCGGCGTCATGGGCGGGGCCTTCGACCCCTTCCACCGCGGTCATCTCGCGGCGGCCACACAGGCCGCCGACCTCCTGCACCTGGACCGCGTGATCTTCGCTCCCACCGGACAGGCCTGGCACAAGGACGCGATCGTCGCCGATGCCGATGTCCGCCTCCTCATGACCGTCGCGGGTACCGCGGATGATCCACGCTTCGAGGTCTCGCGCGTCGACCTGGACCGCGCCGGCCCGACCTACACCGTCGACACCTTGACGGACCTTCGCCAGCAGCGGGCCGAAGCAGGGCTGCCCGAAGCCGACTGGTTCTTCATCACCGGGGCCGATGCGGCAGCCGGATTCCTCTCCTGGCGCGACCCGCAGCAGATCCTGGAGCAGGCACATCTCGTTGTGGTGACCCGTCCCGGCCACGATCTGGCCGTCCCCGGTGTGCCGCCCGAGCGAGTGATCCTGCAGGAGATCCCCGGGATCGACCTGTCGTCCACTCAGGTGCGCGAGCGCGTGGCGCGCGGGGAGTCGATCGACGACCTCGTCCCTGCGGCGGTGGCGGAGATCATTCGCGCGCATGGGCTCTACGCGTGACGCAGCCGCAGCACCGCTTCCCCTGGCGGCTCATGGGACTGCTCGCTGCCGCCGTCATCGTCGTAACCGTGGGTGCCGGGCTGCTGCTCGCCCGCTCTCCTGGCACTCCGCCGGCGCCGCCCATGGGAACGGCCACGCCCAGCAGCACGGTGACGCTGCCGGTGCCGGACGGACGTGAGCAGAACACGATCCTGCTGCAGGTGCGCGGACGTGACCGACGCGTGGAGAGCAGCATCCTGCTGGGTTTCGGTGGCGACAGTTCGGTCGTGAGTGCGCTGGTGATCCCGACGACGCTGCAGCTTCCGACACAACCGCCCGTCACCATCGCCGGAGTCGACGGGCCCAGCGGCCCCGTCGGCGCGCAGCAGCCCCTGGGCACGCTGCTGGGGGTGCGCATCGACGAGACCGTCGAGATGGATCGCCTGGCCTGGGCGGGTCTCATCGACGCGATCGGCACGTCGACACTGCGCGGGATGGAGGGCCGCGACGTACCGGGTGCACTGGAGCCCGTGCTCGGTGCTCTCCCAGCCGACCGCGAGCGGGTGGGCCAACTGCTCACCTCGCTGGGCTCGATGGCGCGCACGTCGATGCCGAATGAGACGACGAGCCGGCTGCTCGCGGCCCTCGGCGATCGGGTGCGGCACCAGGGACTGCGGGTGCAGATCCTGCCGGTGAGCGTGGTGCGCGCCGGCGGTGCGCCGGTGAGTCTGCTGGACCCCAGCGCGGCGCGCCTGGTGATCCATCAGGCCCTGGCCGGAGCCGAACTGCAGCCCGGGCATGCCGGACCCGTGCGCGTCATCGTGGAGCGCGGAGGTGCGACCACGGGAGCCTTCTTGGCCGTTCAACGTCGACTGGCGAGCGCCGGATATGCGGTGGTGCCGGGCAGTGCCCCGGCAACGTCCGATCCGCTCACCCGCGTGATGTCCGCGGGCGACTCTGTCGCCGGTCGATC
>CAYFLO010000351.1:0-1943 GCA_964343995.1 uncultured Bifidobacteriaceae bacterium | reverse complement strand
GACGTCGCCAACGCCTGCCTGGGCTTCCTCAGCGGCATGCACCTGGCGGCCACCCTCATCGACTCCGGCCAGATCGACTACGCGATCGTGGTCGACGGTGAAGGAAGTCGACACACGCAGGAGCTCACCCTGGAGCGGCTCAAGGTGTCGGGCGCGACGAAGCGCGAGGTCGTCGATCAGTTCGCCACCCTCACCCTGGGCTCGGGAGCCGCGGCGATGGTGCTCGGCCGAGCCTCGTCGCATCCGGAGGGGCATCGCCTCATCGGCGGCGTCACCCGCGCGGCCACCCAGCACAACAAACTGTGCGTCGGCGACCTCAACGGCATGGTCACCGACTCCACCCGACTGCTCCAGGCCGGCGTCGAGCTGGCCGTGGCCACGTGGCAGGAGGCCCGCTCGACGTTCGACTGGACCGACCTGGCCGGCTACTACATCCACCAGGTGTCCAAGGTCTACACCGACGCGATCACCGACGCCGTCGGCATCGATCCGGCGCGCACGCCCGTCATCTTCCCGACGCGGGGCAACATCGGCCCGGCGTCGGTCCCGTTCACGCTGGCCGTCAACCAGGCCGACCTCGAGCCCGGTCAGCGCATCGCACTGATGGGCATCGGGTCGGGGCTCAACTCGGCCATCATCGAGATCGCCTGGTAGCTGATGCGCGGCCCTTCACGGGCGGCCCCGGCCACATTGCCGCCGGACGGCCTGCCCGGGCTCGACCCGACGTGGTCGCGACTGGTCACGTGCACCGACGCCGACGGCGTCCCGCGCACCTGGCACGTGCTCGACACCGCAACATCGAACCCGTCACTCACCGTGCTCGCCGTGCACGGCAACCCCACCTGGTCGTACCTGTGGCGTCGGGTGCTGGCGACGGCTCCGCCGGATGTGCGCGTCGTCGCGGTGGACCACCTGGGCATGGGCTTCAGCGAGCGGCTGACGACGCAGCGGCGGCTGGCGCAGCGCATCGACGACCTCGGCCGTGTCACCGAGGCGCTGGGGATCGACGGCCCGGTGGTGGTCCTCGCCCACGACTGGGGCGGACCGATCTCGCTGGGGTGGGCGCTGGCCCACCGAGCGATGGTCCGCGGCATCGTCCTCACCAACACCGCCGTGCACCAGCCTCGCGACAGCGGGATCCCGCAGGCCATCGCCGCAGCCCGGTTCACCCCGGTGCGCAGCCTCAACACCGTGCGCACGCCGACGTTCCTGCGCATCACCACCGCACTCAGCGGCTCCCGCATGTCGGCCTCGGTGCGCCGTGCGTTCCACGCGCCGTATCGCAGTGCTGCCCGACGCGCCGCGATCGGGGACTTCGTCGAGGACATTCCCGTCGTTGACGCACACCCCAGTTTCGCGGCACTGGATGCAGTGGCCGAGGGGATCCGTGGCCTCGACGTGCCGGTGCTGCTGCTGTGGGGCCCGGGTGACCCGGTGTTCCGCGACCGCTACCTCGATGACCTGCGCGCGCGGATGCCACAGGCGCAGGTGCACCGCTACGAGGGCGCTCGACACCTGGTGATCGAGGACGCGCCCGCGCTCGTCGACGACTTCTGGACGTGGGTGGGCGACCTGAATGCGAAGGTCCCGTCCAGCTTCGTCGCTGCGGACGGCTCGCCGGGGACCCCGCTGTGGTCGGCGCTGGCGGAGCGCGCGGAGCGCGACCCGAACGGCGATGCGATCGTCGAACCGGTCGACGGCTCCTGGCGTCGCGTGTCGTGGGGGCTGCTGCACGACCGCGTCGAGCGGCTCGCGCGTGGGCTCGCGGCCCGCGGCATCGGCCGGGGCGACCGCGTGGCCGTGCTCATCACGCCGGGAGCCGACCTCGTCGCGACGGTCTACGCGTGCTGGCGCATCGGTGCCGTCGTCGTCGTGGTCGACGCAGGCCTGGGCGTGCGCGGAATCCGCCGCGCCCTGCGCAGTGCGCGCAGCACCTGGATCAT
>CAYFLO010000350.1:0-1962 GCA_964343995.1 uncultured Bifidobacteriaceae bacterium | reverse complement strand
CTACGCGGCCGACGAGCAGGTCGAGCGTATCACCGCGCCGGTGCTCACCGTGACGGGGACCCATGACGACTGCCTGTCCGGCACGCTGCACCACTGGGGACGATTCGAGCGGCTGGCACCCGCGGAGACGCGCGCTGCGAGCCACCTGCTCATCGGCCCCTGGGACCACGCGGGCACCGACTCCGGGCACAACGTCGTGGGCGACCTGCACTTCGCGGACGCCGCCAAGGTCGACCTGCGCACACTTCGGACCGACTGGTTCCGCCATGTGCTGTACGGCGAGCCCGAGCCCGCACTGCTCACGGACCGGGTCGTCTATTACGTCGCCGGAGCGGAGGAGTGGCGGTCCGCAGCCACGCTGGACGCGGTGACTGCCAGCACGACGAGCCTCTACCCGGTGTCGACGCCCGGGCCCAACGACGTGTTCCACTCCGGCTGGCTCGCGACGGAACCGGGGGACGGGCCCGACTACCGCGTCCGACTCGATCCGGCCGCCCCGCGCACCCGGCGCCTGGAGCTCGAGCCGCGACCCGGGGCCGCCCCGGACAACCCGCTCTTCCCGCTCGCCTACAACAGCCTGCTCATGACCCAGGGCGGCAACGACCCGACCAACCAGCTCTTCACCGTGTCCCTCGACGGTGAGGGCGTCATCTACCACTCGGCACCGTTCCGGGAGCCGGTCACGCTCACGGGCAAGCCGGCGCTCCGGTTGCGCGTCATCCCGGACGCCGAGGACGCCGACCTGTCGATCCTCCTGCACGAGGTGCGTCAGGACGGCCAGGCGATCTTCCTGTCCAGCGACCTCATCCGCCTGTCCCTGCGCGATCGCGGTGGCGCACCGCAGCCGCTGCTGCCCGGTGAGGAGAACGAGATCGACATCACCGATTTCCGGTTCTGCGCGCGCGAACTGGCCTGCGGATCACGGCTGCGTCTCACCATCCGCGCCGCGTGGTCACCGCTCATCCTGCCCGCATCCGACGGGCTCATGACGCATCCCGTCGTGACGCTTGTCCTGGTTCACCGGGCCGATGACCCCGCGGTGCTCACGCTGCCGCTCGGTGCCGATGGGTGATCCCCTCGCCGGTCGGCTACGGACGGTCGGTGGGGTGCGCTGCGCGCACCGCATCCACTGACCCGACCCCGGTACTTCGTTGCCGGAAGTCCTTGCGCCGGCCTTCGGTCGTATCGTAACTTTCCTACCAACTGCTCAGCCGGGGGCCATCCGCGTCCAGGACGACCACCCACGTGCCGCTGGAGGAACCCCATGAAGCGTCCCATCGCCCTGATCTCCGTCCTCGCCTCGGGCCTCGTGCTGACCGCCTGCGGCGGGGCACCGGCACCCACCGCGTCGAGCGCGGCTTCTGGGCCAGCCGCCGCACCGTCGGGCTCGTCCCCGGCGTCCTCAGCCGCATCCGCCAGTGCCGTGGACAACCTGACCGTGTCGACGCCGCCGGGCACGGGCCCGGTGGCGAACGTCAACTGGAACCTCGGCGATGGCGAGCCGCCCTCCCTCGATCCGAACATCACGTGGAATGGCTCGCAGAACTTCGTGGGTACCAATCTCTGTGAGCCCCTGCTCACGTTCGCGCCCGACGGGTCCATCCAGCCGGGACTGGCCACGGAGGTCACCCAGGTCGACCCGACCACCCTTGTGGCCAAGCTACGGACCGACGCGACGTTCTGGGACGGCACTCCCGTCACTGCGGCGGATGCCGCGTTCTCGCTGGACCGGGCCCGGACCGATCCGACGTCGCAGTATGCCGGTGACTACGCGTCGGTCGCGTCGATCACCGCCACCGACGCCTCGACCCTGACCATCACACTTTCGAAGCCCGACGTCCTGCTGCGGCCCAACCTGGGAACCACCGCATCATCGGTCGTGTCGAAGGCGTTCTACGAGGCGAACAAGGACACGTTCGGAAAGCCCGGCGGCACACTCATGTGCTCGGGGCCGTACAAGTT
>CAYFLO010000349.1:0-1965 GCA_964343995.1 uncultured Bifidobacteriaceae bacterium | reverse complement strand
ATTCGACGGCACCGACGGCTCGGGCGACCGCACCGGCGGCGGCCGCGAGACCGTGCGCGACCTGCTCGTCGACGCGGAGCGACGCCTGGCGGCCGTGGGCGTGCCGTCGCCGGCCGTCGACGCGGCCGAGCTCGTGGCCTTCGCCGTCGGCACGACGCGCTCGCGCCTGTACCTGCAGGACTCCCTCACCCCCGAGCAGCGGGTGCGCTTCGAGCAGTTGCTCTCACGCCGCCTGTCGCGCACCCCGCTGCAGCACCTGCTGGGCACCTCGGCCTTCCGCCACGTCGTCGTGGCGGTCGGCCCGGGCGTCTTCATCCCGCGGCCTGAGACCGAACTCGTGGCCGAGGCGGCGATTCGCGAGCTTGCTGCCCAGCCGGTGGGCGAGCGCATCGCGGTCGAACTGTGCGCCGGCTCCGGCGCCGTCGCCATCAGTCTGGGCACCGAGGTCCCCGGCAGTCGCGTGCACGCCGTCGAGCTCTCCGACGATGCCATCGGCTGGACGCGGCGCAATGTCGACGCGCACCACGACGCGCTGTCGGCGGTCGGCTCGGGCGTGGAGGTCATCCATGACGACGCCGCGCACGCGGCCGATCCCGGCCATGAGCTGTCGCGGCTCGCCGGACGCGTCGCCGTCGTCATCGCCAACCCGCCGTACATCCCGGCCGGGATGATCCCTCGCGAGCCCGAGGTCCGCGACTTCGAGCCGGCGATGGCTCTGTACGGCGGTGACGACGGGCTCGACATCGTGCGCGAGGTTCTGCGCACCGCCGCCGTGCTCCTGCGCCCGGGCGGTCTGGTGGTCATCGAGCACGCCGACGTGCAGGGCGCTGCTGCCGGTGCCCACGGGGTCCCGGGTGTGGCCTCGGCGATGCTCGTCGACCACGGTCTGGCCACCCAGCTGCCCCTGCGTCCGGGGGAGCGGGTGTGGCGCGACGTCACCGATCGCATCGACCTCAACGGCCTGCCCCGCTTCACTCTGGCCCGGCGCTCCGCATGACGGGGCGGGCCGCATGACCCAGCGCATCGCGTGCGCCGATGGGGCCCACCGCGAGCGGGCGGTGGCGGCGGCCCGCGCCGCGCTTCGGCGCGGTGATCTCGTCGTCCTGCCCACCGAGAGCTCCTACGCGCTCGCGGCCGACGCCTTCAGCGCCGCGGGCGTGGCGCGGCTGCGCGAGGCGAAGGATCTCGACGGTCGCTCGGCGCCGGCCATCCTCGTGCCGTCGTCGGTCACGGTCACCGGCCTGGCCGCGCGGGTGTCGGATGCGGCGCGCGCGCTCATGTCGGCGTTCTGGCCCGGTGGACTCACACTGCTGATGCCGGCCTCGCCGACGCTGTCATGGACGCTGCCGCCGCAGGCACCCGTCGCCGTGCGCCAGCCGCTGCATCCGCTCACGCTGGCGGTCTTGGCCGCCACCGGGCCGCTGGCGGTGTCGACGGCGACGCGCGGCGGTGCACCGGTCCCCACGTCGCTCGATGGCGCACTGGAGTGCGTGGGGGAGTGGACTTCCCTGGCGCTGGACGCCGGTGACGTGCCGGAGCCGGATGCGCCGCCGAGCACGATCGTCGACGTGACGACCGACACACCGGTCATCGTGCGCGCGGGAGCGGTGAGCGAACACCAGGTGCAGGTGGTGCTGGAGGCGATCCAGAAGGCTCCTGCGCCCGGGGCGTCGCAGACCGACGGCCAGGGCGCCCGCCCCGTAGAGTGAACTGGACTTCACTGACACGACGGAACAGGACGGCAGAGGACGGCATGAGCACGACATTCTGGGGACCGGACTTCGAGGCCCTCCAGCAGGAGGATCCGCAGATCGCCACGATCATCCTGGGCGAGCTGGAGCGTCAGCGCACCGGCCTGCAGCTCATCGCCAGCGAGAACTTCACCTCGCCCGCGGTCCTGGCCGCGCTCGGGTCGACGCTGAGCAACAAGTACGCCGAGGGCTACCCGCGCAAGCGCTACTACGG
>CAYFLO010000348.1:0-1970 GCA_964343995.1 uncultured Bifidobacteriaceae bacterium | reverse complement strand
CCACGCGGCGATGGCCACGCAGCCGAGCACCGGCCCGGCCACCGCCACGGCCAGAGCCGCGCGCCGCGCACCGATGAGCAGCGCCACCGCGAGCAGCACGATCACCGGCGAGGCGATGGCCAGCGCGATGTTGAACGGCACCATGCCGCTGGAGACCGCGCCCAGACTGGTGGAGAAGTCGGCGGACGATGCCCCGGGCTCCACGCCCAGAATCGCTGCGGTCTGCGTCACCGCCACCACCACGGCGATGATCGCCGTGACGACGAGCCACACCACGCTCCACCACCAGCGCCGCTTCCACAGCGCCACCGCGACGACGACACCGGCGGGCACGATGCCCAGCACGAGCGGCGTCCACAGTCCGATGACCGCAAGGGCGCCCAGCGGCACGAGGAACCAGCCGTAGGCGCGCGCCGAGCGCATGCTGCGCGCCGACAGGTACGACACGAGCACCACCACGGTGACGCCCATGACGAAGTTGGTGAACCCGCCGTTGAACAGGAATGCCGGCGAACCCAGCACCGCGAAGGCCCCGAAGGCCGCGGAGCCCAACGGGCCAGCGAGGCGTCGGCGCTCCGGCCCGGCCATGCGCGCGGCGAGATCGCCGGCGACCCAGGTGAGCGCGGCCATGCAGAACGCGAACGACATCGCGCTCCACCACGCGTACGGCGCCACCAGACCCAGGCGCGTCGGCTCGGTGGTCGTGCCGGCGAGCTGGCCCAGCGCCCATGCGGTGGTGTGCAGTGACGGGTACCACTGGTTCCACGCGACGGTGCCGTCGGACGTGGGCCAGGTGGTGCTGCCCAGCACCGCGGTGTTGGCGAACGTGGTGAAGTGGCCCTGGTTGTCCCAGCCGGAGAAGAACAGGCTCGCGACGATCTGCGGGATCGAGCGCCCGGCGGTGGAGGAGATCGCCCACCAGCCGGTGATGACGGCGACCAGCCCGGCGATGCCGTCGACCACACCCGCGCGCGGCAGGCCGATGGCCCGCAGTCGCGGCACGGCGCGCAGGGCGAGGGCGGCGAGCAGGAGCACGGTGACCAGGAGACGTCCGCTGGCATGGGTGACGGGCATCGCGCCGGCACGCGGGAACACCACCGCGATGACGCCCAGCACGACGACGCCGGAGATCGCGGCCCGCTCGGCGACCGTGCGTCCCCACGGCGGCAGCAGGGCCAGGAGCACCGCGGCGGCAACCAGGCCAACCGGCGGCAGCAGCCACACAAGCACGACGACGATCGCCGTCACCACGGCGAGCGCCGCCCACGTGCGGTTCGGGGATCTGGTCATCGCGCCCATTGTGTCGGGTCCACCCCCGCGGGCCGGTGCAGCACGAGTGCTCAGCGGCGGAAGGTGAGGGCGACGTCGACGGGGCCGGTCTGCACGGCGCTCACGATCGCCGTGCTCCCGTTGACCTTCATCCCGTCCTGCGGGGTCGGTGCGTAGCCGGACGGGGCGGTGACCTGCACCGTCAGCGTGGCCGGGTTCCACAGCGACTGCGGCAGTGCGCGCAGGGTGTAGTCGAGCTCGCCGCCGGGCCCGATGAAGGTGCCCGCCGGCATGTCGTAGGAGATCGACAGCACGGCCTGGCCCTGCGGCTTGGTCCAGCCCACGACGCGGATGAACCGGTTGCCGAAGCCGTCGTCGGCCCAGCCGCCGCCGAGCTGCGGGTGGTTGCGGAACGGCCGCACCGCGAAACCCTGCGGGTAGGTGACCGCGTAGTGCTCGGCCTTCGGCGGCACGTACATGATGTACGCGGCCTTCAGCCACGACGTCTCGTAGCCGATCCGCTCCGGCGGTCCCTCAGGCCGATCGGCCGGGGTGGCGTTGGCCGCGGTCAGCTGCTGGGTGACGTGCGCGGACCCGTCCGGCTGCAGCTGCGCGGTGACGAGCACATTGCGCTGCTGGAACACGTCGACCTTGCTCTGGTTGCCGTTCTGCGTGTACATCGCCGACCAGTCGCCCGAGCG
>CAYFLO010000347.1:0-2013 GCA_964343995.1 uncultured Bifidobacteriaceae bacterium | reverse complement strand
CCACGCGACGAAGTTCTGCAGCGGGATGCCGGGGATGCCCGGCAGTGACCAGCCCGGCTGCGTCCAGGTCCAGTAGCCCTGCCCGGTCATCTGGGGGTCGAGGAACAGGTCCCACGACATCAGCAGCCAACCGCCGATGAGCGCGGTGCCCACGCCGGTGCTCGACAGGCGCTGGGCGGCCAGCAGTGCCGGGTACGACACCATCGACCACGCCAGCGGAATGAGGAGCGGAACGCCCAGGAGTCGCGGTCCGAGGAGCTCGCTGTAGGTGTAGGCGCCGAACGGCAGCGTCGTGGCGACGCCGATCGCCTCGATGGCGAAACCGAAGCCCACGCTGATGGCGACGAAGCCCAGGGTCCAGCCCACACCCCGGCGCAGCCAGGCGTGGCTGATGCTCGCGGCGAAGAAGGTGACGACGGTGAGGGCGGTGAGCACCTGCCGGCCGCCGGAGGGCAGGAGCACCCAGACGACCTGGCCCACGATGGTGACCCAGGTGAAGATCCACGGCAGCCAGGTGACCCACCCGCGCGGGCCGCGGCCGCGGTCGGAGTGCGGACCGCTGTACACCCGCACGCTCACGACGCCGAAGTCTAGGAACCCGGCCTAATGGGGCGCACCCCCGGAGCCCGCGCCGCTACCGTGCGCCCATGAGGATCGCCTTCCAGATCATCGTCGGGTTCTTCGTACTCCTGCTGGGAATGGCCGCCATCGGCGTCACCACCGCCTGGTGGGCCGTGGGCACGCCGTCGCACGCGGCTTCCACGGTGGGCTCGGTGCTCGGCACGCCCGAGGGCTCCAAGGGCGCCGCGGACATGTTCATGGGCATGGTTCTGGACGGCGCGAGTGATGCGGACCGCGCGCAGATCGATGCGCAGCGACAGGCCATGGTCGAGGCCATCTCCACCGCGCTCGTGACGGCGGGACCGCAGGTGCAGGGACTGGTGCAGACCGCGCTCGACGCGATGGCCACCGGTACCACCGCTCAAGTCGACCCGACCCCGCTGATGAACACGGTCATGGGGGCGATGCACCAGGTGGATCCGCAGATTCCCGCGCAGATGGACGGAACGATGGATCCCATCACCATCGACGGCAACGCTGAGAACACAGCGGCGGTGCGCACGATTTTTACCGGCATGGGCCTGTGGTGGCTGGCGTGGGTCGTCGTCCTTGTGTTCCTCGGCCTGGACGCCCTCATCGGTCGGCGCGGAGGCATGCGCCGGTGGACGATCCCCTCGATCTTCCTGGCCGTCCCGGCGATCATCTGGCTGGTCGGCTCCTTCGTCACGCCGTCGTCGATCTCCGGATACGCCGACAACGACTATCAGGCGATGCTCATCAAGGCCGGCGCCTCCAGTGTCGCCTCCAAGCTCATGGTCGTGTCGATCATCGTGCTCGTCGTGGCGGTCGTGCTCTTCGTGCTGTCGCTCATCTTCCGCGGTCGACGCGGCGAGGAGGTCGTCGTGGTCGAGGAGGTCGCGACGGTCTCGATGACGCCGCCGGCACCGCCGGCCGCGTCCGTCTGACGTCATGGCCCTTCATGGTGTGACGACGTTCCTGTGGTTCGACACCCAGGCGATGGACGCGGCGGAGCTGTACTGCTCGCTGTTCCCCGATGCGCGGATCACCCACGTCACCCACTACCAGGAGGACTCCCACCAGCCCATCGGGACGGTGCAGGTGGTGGCCTTCGAGCTGTTCGGACGGCCCTTCGCGGCCCTCAACGGCGGTCCGCACTTCACCCACTCGCCGGCCGTGTCGTTCCAGGTGTCGGCGGACACCCAAGACGAGCTCGACCGGGTGTGGGACGCCCTCATCGCTGACGGTGGAAGTGAGAGTCAGTGCGGCTGGTGCACCGACCGGTTCGGGGTCTCCTGGCAGGTGACCCCGGCGCGTCTGGGCGAGCTGCTCGGCAGTCCTGATCCGGCGGTCCAGCAGCGCGTGTGGGCGGCGATGATGAGCATGTCGCGCATCGACATCGCCGCGCTCGAGGCGGCGTTCGCCGGCACCTCC
>CAYFLO010000346.1:0-2026 GCA_964343995.1 uncultured Bifidobacteriaceae bacterium | reverse complement strand
GGGGTCGACGTCATGCGCGACCACTGTCCTTGACCAGGCGCGCGGCCTGCGCGGGATCGGTGGGCCCCTCGCCGTACGCCGGGCACCAGCGCGCGAGCGGACACGCGCCGCACGCCGGACGGCGCGCGTGGCAGCGGCGCCGACCGTGCCAGATCACCCGGTGCGACATCGTCGTCCAGTCCTTGCGGGGAAAAAGCTCCATGAGGTCGGCCTCGACGCGCTCGGGATCGTCGTGCTGCGTCCACCCGAATCGCCGCGCGAGCCGGCCCACATGCGTGTCGACGGTGATCCCGGGCACGTCGAAGGCGTCACCGAGGACGACATTGGCGGTCTTGCGTCCCACGCCCGGAAGAGTGACGAGCTCCTCCAGCGTGCGCGGCACCTGCCCGTCGTATCGCTCCATGACCTGGCGCGACATCTCCTGGATCGCCTTGGCCTTGCTGCGGAAGAAGCCGGTCGGACGGATGAGCTCTTCCAGCTCCGCGCGATCGGCGGCGGCCATGGTGGCGGGGTCGGGGAAACGCGCGAACAGCGCCGGAGTGACGGCATTGACCCGCACGTCGGTGCTCTGCGCCGACAGGATCGTGGCGACGAGCAGTTGGAACGGGGTGGCGAAGTCCAGTTCGCAGCGGGCATCCGGGTACAGCGTGCCGAGCTCCTTCAAGACGGTCCGGGCACGGCGCCGTCGCGTCGCAAGGTCCTGCGTGCCGGCCACCGGGCCACCCTAGGCGCCGTCGGCACCTGCCCCTCGTGTCCGCGCGGGCCATGCGCCACAATGGGCCGGTCACGCACGGCAGCACCCACCTGGAGGCGAGCATGGACGACGTGTTCCTGCAGTCGCCCCTGTTTGCCGCGCTTGATCCCGACGGTGCCGCGGCGCTTCACTCGCAGCTCACCGAGACGGTGCTCGCCAAGGGCGAGACGCTCTTCGCCGAGGGAGATCCCGGCGACCGGCTCTACGTCATCATCGACGGCAAGATCAAGCTCGGTCGCAGCTCCAACGATGGCCGCGAGTCGCTGCTCGGCGTGCTCGGTCCCGGTGAGATGTTCGGCGAGCTGAGCCTGTTCGATCCCGGCCCGCGCACCTCGACCGCCACGGCACTCACCGACGCCGTCGTCCTGGGCCTGAGCAACCAGCAGTTGCGCCCGTGGCTCGCCGGCCGTCCCGAGGTGGCCGAGGCGCTGCTGCAGGCCCTGGCCCGCCGCCTGCGCCGCACCAACGAGGCCATGTCCGACCTCGTCTTCTCCGATGTGCCCGGCCGCGTGGCCAAGGCGCTCATGGACTTGGGTGAGAAGTTCGGCACGGTCACTCCCGATGGCCTGCTCGTCACCCACGACATGACCCAGGAGGAGCTCGCGCAACTCGTCGGCGCCTCCCGCGAGACCGTCAACAAGGCCCTGGCCGACTTCGCGCAGCGCGGCTGGATCCGCCTGGAGTCCCGTCAGGTGCTCATCCTCGACGTCGAGCGCCTGGGCAAGCGCGCCCGCTGACCCCGCACCACTACTGCGCCGGCAGGCCCAGGTACTCCAACTGCGCCTGCACGGTGACCTCCGCTGCCGGCCAGACCTCGCGCGGCACGTCGGCGTAGACGTCGGCGACGATCGACGGCGCATCGATGAGTCCACGCGCCACCGCGTCGCGCACCTGCTCCAGCCGCTCGCGTCGATGCGCGACGTAGTGCTCCAGCGTGCCCCGCGGATCGTCGACCGTCGGGCCGTGCCCGGGCAGGATCCGCGCGATCGGCACGTCGCGCACCACGTCGGCCAGGCGCGCCAGCGACGAGAAGTAGTCATCGAGCCGACCGTCGGGCCACGCCACGAGCGTCGTGCCACGCCCAAGCACCGTGTCGCCGGTGAGCAGCGAGCCGTCGGCGTCGACGATGAACGACAGGCTGTCGGCACTGTGGCCGGGCGTGCCCACGACACGGACGGACGCCTCGCCCACGCGCACGACATCGCCGTCGGCCAGCCCCTCCGCACCCAGCCGTTGCGCCGGATCAAGGGCCCGCACGCCCACACCGAGGGC
>CAYFLO010000345.1:0-2034 GCA_964343995.1 uncultured Bifidobacteriaceae bacterium | reverse complement strand
GCGTTGATGCGCGAGATGTCGAGCAGCTTGCGCGGCATGCCGTCGGGCTTGGCGGAGTCCCACTCGATGGTGCCCTCGAAGCCGATGACGTCGGCGACGGTCTCGGCGAGCTCGCGGATCGGGATGTCGTCGCCCAGGCCGATGTTGATCGTCTGCGCCTCGTCGTAGCGCTCGAGCAGCAGCAGGCAGGCGCGCGCGAGATCGTCGACGTGGAGGAATTCGCGGCGCGGCGTGCCGGTGCCCCACACGGTGACGGTCGGGGCGCCGCCGACCTTGGCTTCGTGGAAGCGGCGGATGAACGCCGGCAGCACGTGCGAGGACTGCAGGTCGAAGTTGTCGCGCGGGCCATACAGGTTCGTCGGCATCGCCGAGATCCAGTGCCGTCCGTACTGGGTGCGGAAAGCCTCGATGTAGAAGATGCCGGAGATCTTGGCCATCGCGTAGGCCTGATTGGTGGGCTCCAGCGGGCCGGTCATGAGCGACGACTCGCGGATCGGCTGCGTGGCGTGGCGCGGGTAGATGCACGACGAGCCCAGGAACAGCAGGCGGTCGACGTCGGCCGCGTGCGCGGCGTCCATGACGTTGGTCTGGATGAGCAGGTTGTCCTTCATGAACTCCACCGGGTAGGTGGAGTTGGCCATGATGCCGCCGACGCGCGCGGCGGCGTCGATGACGACATCGGGACGGGCCTGACTGATCGCGTCCATGGTGGCCTCGCGGTCGCGCAGGTCGAGCTCGCTGGAGCGCCAGCCGATGACCTCGCCGGCGCCGGCGGCCTCGAGTGCGCGCACGATGGCCGACCCGACAAGGCCGTTGTGTCCGGCCACGTAGACGCGGGCATCGGGCCAGGGGACGGTCAGCGCCATGGCCGCGATCCTTCCACAGCGGCCGCGTGCGGGGCCGGCTGCGAGGATGCGCGGGTGAAGGTCGTCACTGTCGAGCAGTTGGCCGGGATCCTGTCGGCGCTGCCGGCCAACCCCCGCATCGTCGCTTCCGGCAACGTTGCCACCCCGACGGTGCTGCTCGACGCGGTCGACGCGGCGGTTCCGGAGTTCCGGCTGCACATGCTCAACGCGCACCGCGGCATCCCTGACCGTGACGGCATCACGTATGAGAGCGCGTTCGTCGGACCGGGCATGCGCGGCAGCGAGCGCTTGGTCTACGTGCCGTGCCGACTGAGTCTGGTGCCGGTGCTCTTCCGTGATCACTTCCGACCCGATGTCGTGCTCGTGCACACGTCGGCACGACGGTTCGACACGGTGAGCCTGGGCATCGAGACGAACATCCTGCCCGCAGCCATCGACGCGGCGCGCGAGCACGGCGGTCTCGTCATCGCGCAGGCCAATTCGCAGATGCCCTACACCTACGGAGATGCTCAGCTCTACGAGCACGAGATCGACTACCTCGTCGAGGTCGACGTTCCGCTGCCGGAACTCCAACCCGGTGAGGTCGAGGGCCCGGCCGCCCGCATCGGCGAGCTCATTTCCGCGCGCATTCAGCCGGGCTCCACCCTTCAACTGGGCATCGGCGCGATCCCCGATGCCGTGCTCGCCTGCCTCACCGAGGTCGACGGCCTGCGCATCTGGACCGAGATGTTCAGCGACGGCGTGCTGGGGCTCGAGCACCGCGGCCAGCTCGATCCCGACGTGCCGGTCACCGCATCGTTCGCGTTCGGATCGCGCGAGCTCTACGACTGGATGCACCTCAACCACCGCGTGCGCATGCTGCGCACGGAGCACACGAACGATCCGGGCGTGATCGCCCGTCAGCGCCAGATGACCAGCGTCAACGCTGCGCTGCAGGTCGACCTGTTCGACCAGGCCAATGCCAGCCGCATTCGCGGGCGCATCTACTCCGGCTTCGGCGGCTCGACCGACTTCATCGTCGGTGCGCTGCACTCCCGCGGCGGACAGTCCTTCATCGCGCTGCCGTCCTGGCATCCCAAGGCGCAGGTGTCGACCATCGTTCCCAAGCTGAGTGAGCCGGTCACGAGCTTCCAGCACTCGTTCGTCGCCACCGAGAACGGCCTGGCGC
>CAYFLO010000344.1:0-2045 GCA_964343995.1 uncultured Bifidobacteriaceae bacterium | reverse complement strand
TCGTGAAGAACGCTCGCACCTCCGCCTGCACCGGTGCCTCGGGGCCGTACAGGCCGACGATCCCCACATCCAGGCCCTCCAGACCAGCTGGGCGGGGGCGCACGCGCAGAACGGTCTGCGCATCGCGCAGCAGGAGTGCCTGCCAGCCTGGCCCGTTGTCGCACCAGGAGTGGTCGATCACGTCATCTGCCGATAGGCCCAGACCCTCGACAATCCGGGCGAGATCCGCCTGGTCCAGGGGCCCGGATCGGCGCAGTTCCGGCGCCGCGAAGGCCAGCCGTCCGGAGCCCTCGTCCCTGCGGATCGGAACCAACCCCACTCCGCATTCCTGCACGATCTCGCGCCCCTGAGGCTCTCCCCCGGCCTCCAGCCAGGCATGGCAGGTGCCCAGGGTGGGATGGCCGGCAAAGGGCAGTTCACGACCCGGGCAGAAGATCCGTACCGCGTAGTCGGCTGCGGGATCTGACGGGGGGACCAGGAATGTCGCTTCGGACAGGTTCGTCCACCGGGTGAACGCGTGCATCTGCGCTTCCGTGAGACCGTCAGAGTCCAGGACCACAGCAACCGGGTTGCCATTCAGCGGGTGCTCGGTGAAGACATCGACCTGACGGAAGCGGCGGCTCATGACCGCACGCTAGGGGAATCAACCCCCGAGAATGCCAGTGGGGGCCGCCCCGAAGGGCGACCCCCACTGTCGTGCGTTGCTGCGATCAGCTGGCTGCGTTCGGGCCGATGCCCTGCTTGACCAGCTCCTGGATGACCTGCGCGGACTCATCGAAGCCGATGAGCACGATGGCATCCGGACCCGCCGCCTTGACCTTGGCCACGTCGGCCGAGAAGTCAGTGGCCTTGGGGTCGTAGACCACGTTCGCCACGACCTGGCCGCCACCCTCGGTGATGGCCTTGGTGACGTTCGCGTTCAGGCCGTCGCCGTAGGAGTCCTGCAGCGACATGATCGCGACCTTGGAGTGCCCGTCCTGAAGGATCAGGTTGCCCAGGAACTGGCCCTGGAGAACGTCGGACGGAGCAACACGCCAGTACAGACCGTGATCCTTGGCCGTGGTCAGCGCCGGCGAGGTGTTCGCGGGCGAGATCTGCAGCACACCGTTGCTCGTCACGAGGTCGAGAACGTTGAGGGTCACGGACGAGGACGCCGCGCCGATGATGACGTCGACGTTCTTGGCGAGCAGGCGGTTGACCGTCTGCGTGGCCGTGTTGGTCGACGAGTCGCCGGAGTCGCCCTCCTCGAGGACGATCTTCTTGAAGCCGGGGATTCCACCGGCCGCATTGATGTCCTGGATGGCGAGCTTGACGGCGTCGACCTCCGGTGGCCCGAGGAAGGCGAGCGAGCCGGTGACCGGGAGCAGCGTGCCGACGACGAACGTTCCGTCATTGGCGCCCTTCTGCGGCTTGCCGTCGATCGGGTTGGCCTCGCCCTCAGGCTTGATCGTGCCGGCGTTGAACTGCACGGTGTCGAGCAGCTTGTTGTCCGGGCCGAACTGGTACACGCCGATCGTGGCGGAGGTCGGGTCGCCGGCATCCCAGAACTGGATCATGCCCGACTTGCCGTTGTAGTGGATCTTCTTGCCCGCCTTGATCATGTCGAGGCAGTCCTTGTAGGTCGAGCAGTTGTCGGTGCCGTTGGTGATCGCCACCATCTGCTTGGCCATGTCGACGCCCGCATCGGACTTCGCCTGGGCAGCGGCAAGGGCCGCAACCATGACGGAGTCGTAGGCCTCGGGACCGTAGGCGTAGTCCTCAAGCTTCGGATCGAGCTTCTTCAGCGCGTCCTTGAAGTCCTGAGTCTGCTCGGCGCCCGGGATGGTGCCCTTGACACCGTTCAGAGTGCCGGGGGGCAGCTTGTCGCCCAGGGCATTGCCCGTGTTGCCGTCGACCAGGTACAGCGGGACACCGGCAGCGGCCGCGGGGGCCGATGCAGCGGGGGCCGATGCAGCCGGGGCCGACGCCGCGGGGGCTGATGCAGCGGGGGCCGACGCCGCGGGCGCGGCGCTCGAGCTCGACGACGTGGACGAGCTGCTGCAGGC
>CAYFLO010000343.1:0-2048 GCA_964343995.1 uncultured Bifidobacteriaceae bacterium | reverse complement strand
GCAGCCGCGTCACTGTCCTATGGCGGCGGTGACGATGCGGCCGTGGCAATCATGACCACCGACACCGTGCCCAAGACGGCAGTGTTCGAGGGTGACGGATTCACTGTCGGCGGCATGGCCAAGGGAGCCGGCATGCTGGCGCCCGCCCTGGCCACGATGCTCGTCGTCATCACCACCGATGCCGAGGTCAGCGTCGCCGATGCGCAGGAGGCCCTGCGCCATGCGGCCGCGGTCACCTTCGATCGCATCGACTCCGACGGGTGCATGAGCACCAACGACACCGTCCTGCTCCTGGCCAGCGGCGCCTCCGAGATCAACCCCGGAATCGATGCGTTCACCGCTGCGGTCACCCAGGTGTGTGCCGAACTCGCCGTGCAGCTCATCGGCGACGCCGAGGGGGCGTCCAAGGACATCGCCATCGAGGTGTGCGGTGCGGCCACCGAGGCGGACGCGCTTGAGGTGGGCCGCGCGATCGCCCGCAGCAACCTGCTGAAGTGCGCGATCCACGGCGAGGACCCCAACTGGGGACGCGTCCTGTCGGCGGTCGGCACAACAAGGGCCGCCTTCGACCCGTCGCGCGTCGATGTGGCCATCAACGGTGTGTGGGTGTGCCGCCACGGCGGTATCGGCGAGGACCGCACCGAGGTCGACATGTCCGGCCGCCTGGTGCAGATCACGGTTGACCTGGATGCCGGAAACCAGGAGGCCACGGTGTGGACGAACGACCTCACCGCCGACTACGTCCACGAGAACTCGGCCTACTCCACGTGAGCGCCCACCTCGCCGGACGCGTCGTCGTCGTCAAGTACGGCGGAAACGCGATGACCGACACCTCCCTGCAGGCCGACTTCGCCGCGGCCGTCGTCGCCATGCGCGCGGCCGGCATCCGCGTGGTCGTCGTCCACGGCGGTGGCCCGCAGATCAACGCCATGCTCGGACGCCTGAACATCGAATCGCGGTTCGCCGGCGGCCTGCGCGTCACCACCCCGGAGACCATGGACGTCGTCGCGATGGTTCTCGTGGGTCAGGTCCAGCGCGAGCTCGTCGGCCTCATCAATGCCCATGGGCCTTTGGCCGTGGGTGTGTCCGGTGAGGACGCTTCGATGATGCTTGCCGAACGACGCACCGCCACGGTCGAGGGCGAGCAGGTCGACATCGGTCAGGTGGGCGACATCGTGCGCGTGGATCCCGCTCTCATCACCGGACTGCTCGACGCCGGCTATATCCCGGTGGTGTCCACGGTGGCGCGCGACGCGGCCGGGCTGCCCCACAACGTCAATGCCGACACTGCTGCCGGCGCCGTTGCCGAAGCGCTGGGCGCCGAGCGCCTCGTCGTCCTCACCGACGTCGAGGGTGTGTACGAACGCTGGCCCGACACCGACTCGCTCCTGCGCGTCATTGACGCCGACCGCGTGCGCGCCATGCTGCCGGCCCTCGATTCCGGGATGATCCCGAAGATGGAGGGCTGCCTGCGCGCGGTCGCCGGTGGTGTTCCCGCCGCCATCGTCGTCGACGGACGCGAGGTCGCCACCACCCTGCCCGCAGCGCTGGCCCCTGACGTGCGCGCCCTGGTGCGCGGCACCGCGGTGGTGGCGTCATGACGCACACGCCCGCGTGGCAGGAGCAGTGGCGCACGTCGCTCATGGACAACTACGGCACCCCGCCCGTGCAGCTCGTGCGCGGCCAGGGTGCGCGCGTGTGGGATGTCGACGGTCGCGACTACGTCGATCTGCTCGCCGGGATCGCCGTCAATGCCCTGGGCCACGCCGATCCTCGGCTCGTGCAGGCCATCGCCGATCAGGCGTCGACCCTGGGTCACACGAGCAACCTGGCCGCGCATCCGCGCGTGCTGCAGCTCGCCGCGCGATTGGCCGGGCTCGTCGACGACCCGTCGGCACGGGTCTTCCTGTGCAACTCCGGCGCCGAGTCCAACGAGGCAGCCTTCAAACTGGCCCGACTCACCGGACGCACGCGCATGGTCGTCGCCCAGAGCTCCTTCCACGGCCGCACGATGGGGGCCCTTGCCCTCACCGCGCAGCCGGCCAAGC
>CAYFLO010000342.1:0-2051 GCA_964343995.1 uncultured Bifidobacteriaceae bacterium | reverse complement strand
CGAGCGCGACGAACTGGGTGTCATCACCGGCTACCTGCCCGAGCAGCTCGACGACGCCGCGCTTGCCGCGATCGTCGATGCGGCGGTGGCGCAGGTGGCGGCCGGCGGTGCCACCGGCGGTGCTGCGATGGGTCAGGTGATGAAGCTCGTCCAGCCGCAGATCAAGGGCCGCGCCGACGGCGGAGCCGTCTCGGCGATGGTCAAGGCTGCGCTGGGGATGTAGGCGCGGCCGGGACTGCCGGGGCCGCCGGTGCCGCCGGAGCAGCACCTCCCGCACCGGTGTCCGTGGTGTCCATCGCGCCGAGTTCAGCCCCGGGCTCCGGCGGCGGAATGTCGATCGCGCCGTAGTTCACCCCGCCCTGTCCGGTCGCGTAGGTCTTCAGGTCGGTGTAGTTCGTAATCGTGTCGAACGGCACCACCGGAGCCGTGGCGAGGGCCGCCTCCATCGAGTCGTGCCAGATCGGTCCGGGCATCGTGCTGCCGAAGACCTGCCCGTAGTGGACCCCGTTGATCGTCACGTTCTGCATCGGGTAGGCGAAGCCGCCGCGCGGGTCGCCCACCCACACGGCCGCAGCCATGTTGGGCGTGAATCCGCAGAACCACACGGCCGCGTGATCATTCGTCGTTCCCGTCTTGCCGGCGGCCGCCCGGCCCTTCAGGGCCATGAGCGCGCCGGTGCGCCCGGGGATGCCGCCATTGATGACTCCGTTGAGCATGACGGTGACCGTGTCGGCCACCGTGCGGTCGATGACCTGGTGGCAATGGGCGGAGGGGACGGGAAGTCGTTTGCCGTCGCGATCGACGATGGCCGAGATCGCGATGGGCGCGCAGTAGGCGCCGTGGTTGGCGAACGCGGCGTACGCCCCGGCCATCGACAGCGGGGTGACCTCCATCGTGCCCAGGGTGAAGGACGGCACCCGCAGCAGCGGCTTGCCGTTGGCGAGCATCACGCCCATCGCCTCGGCGATGTCCGCCGGTCGACACTGACCGACGCGCTCCTCGATCGTCATGAAGTAGGTGTTCGTCGAGTAGGCCGTCGCCTGCATCATGTTGAGCGTGCCGGACGTGGTGGAGTTGTTCACCGTGATCGGGCCGTACGGCGCACCGGTGTCGCAGTTGGTGAAGTTCAGGAACGTCTTCGGGCTCGGTGACGAGATGAATTCGTGCGGATCGACGCCCGCCTCGATGGCGGCCGCGAGGGTGAAGATCTTGAAGGTCGATCCGGCCTGCATGCCGATGGTGCCGCCCATGGCTGAACCGACGTTGTAGTTGTAGGTCGTACGGCCCGTGCCGGATGTGCCCCACTCGCGGTTCTGCGTCATGGCGACGATCCGCCCGGTGCCGGGCTGCACCATGCTCACGGCGCCGGCGCGACCGCTGGGATCGTCCATAGGAATCCGGGCGGTGATGGCGTCGTAGGCCGCCTTCTGCGCGGTCGGCTCCAGCGTGGTCTGGATGGTGTAGCCGCCGCGTCGAAGGAATGCCTCGCGCTCGGCAGGCGTGGCACCGAACGTGGGGTCGGTGCGGATGACCTGCAGCACGTAGTCGCAGAAGAAAGGTGCGTACGACGACGTGCAGCCGTTGGCCGTCGTCGACGGGTTGACCAACTGGTTCATGGGGATCTGCATGGCCTGCGTGGCCTGGTCGGCGGTGATGTAGCCCTGGTCGCGCATGCGGCCCAGCACGATGTCGCGTCGGGCCTGGCTCTGATCGGGATGGAGGAGCGGGTCGAAGCGCGAGGGCGACTGGACGATGCCGGCCAGGGTGGCCGCCTCCGGAAGCGTCAGCTCGGACGCCGCCTTGCCGAAGTAGCGACGTGACGCCGCTTCGATGCCGTAGGCGCCTGAGCCGAAATACGCGATGTTGAGGTATCGCTCGAGGATGTCGGCCTTGGTGTACTGCTTCTCCAGGGCGATGGCGTAGCGCACCTCGCGCAACTTGCGCGCGGCACTGCGGCCTCGGGCGGACGCGAGCTCCTCGGGCGTGGCGGCCTGGTTGACCAGCACGTTCTTGACGTACTGCATCGTCAAAGTCGAGCTGCCCTGCTGTAC
>CAYFLO010000341.1:0-2057 GCA_964343995.1 uncultured Bifidobacteriaceae bacterium | reverse complement strand
CCCGACTGGCGCGTGGCCATCGCCTGCCCAACGCCGCAGGTGACCTCGATGAACTGGGTGACCGCCAGCGCGCAGATGTCACTTGATGACCTGCCGGCGGCCGACGCGGTCATCGTCGGCAGCGGCCTGCGCACCCGCGAGTACGCCGCCGACCCGGCGTTCCTGGGCTCGCTTCGCCTGGACCCGTCTCGTCAGCTGATCGGGTCGCAGTGCTCGGGAGCCCTGCTGCTGGCCAAGCTTGGGCTGCTCGATGGCGTGCCGGTGTGCACTGATCTCATCACCAAGCCATGGGTGGTGGAGGCGGGCGCCGACGTTGTCGATCGTCCGTTCCACGCCGTGGGCAATGTCGCTACCGCAGGCGGGTGTCTGTCGAGCCAGTACCTGGCCGGGTGGGTGATTGCGCGGCTGGCCGACCTCGATGCCGCCCGCGACGCACTCTTCTACGTCGCTCCGGTGGGGGAGAAGGAGGAGTACGTCACGCGCGCGCTCGCGCACGTGGAGGCTTTCCTTCCGGTCGCCCGCGCCTAGGGGGCGCCCGCCCCGGTTGCTCGGATCAGCGGCGACGGGCGAGGGCCACGAGCAGCAGGCCGACCAGCGCGGACACCACCCCCATGACCGCCCAGAACCCCTGGCCGGTCATGAAGCTGCCGGGGAGGACTCCGATGCCCTGGAAGAACCACACCGCCCCGGTCAGCAGCGCGAGGATCCCCAGGACGAGCAGCACGATCCGGCCGGCAGACATGACCCCCACGCTAGCGAGGGGATGCGACGATAGGGGCATGTCCGGGACCCGCGGTCGCGTCCTCGTCGTCGACGACGACGCCGCCCTCGCCGAGATGCTCGGCATCGTTCTGCGCGGGGAGGGGTTCGACCCGGTCTTCTGCGCCGACGGTGAGGCCGCCCTGGGGGCCTTCCGCGAGAGCCGTCCGGACCTCGTGCTCCTGGACCTCATGCTGCCCGGTCGCGACGGCGTCGACGTGTGCCGCGCCATCCGCGCCGAGTCCGGAACCCCGATCGTCATGCTCACCGCCAAGTCCGACACCGTCGACATCGTCGTCGGCCTGGAGTCCGGCGCCGATGACTACATCGTCAAGCCGTTCAAGCCCAAGGAACTCGTCGCGCGCATCCGCGCGCGCGTCCGCCGCACCGACGCCGCGCCGGCGGCGACGCTGGCGATCGGCGATGTCGAGATCGACGTCGCCGGGCACACCGTCAAGCGCGCCGGTCGCGTGCTGCCGCTCACACCGCTGGAGTTCGACCTACTCGTGTGCCTCGCCCGCAAGCCCGGACAGGTGTTCACCCGCGAGACGCTGCTGCAAGAAGTGTGGGGCTACCGGCACGCGGCTGACACGCGCCTGGTCAATGTGCACGTTCAGCGGCTGCGAGCCAAGGTCGAGACCGACCCGGAGAAGCCGGAGATCGTCCTCACCGTGCGCGGCGTCGGCTACAAGGCAGGCCCGGCCTAGCCTTGTCCGGCTTCCTGTTCCACCTCCAGCGCATCGTCCTGTTCGTCCCGCGGCTGATCGGGCGGGTGTGGCAGGGCAGCCTGTGGCTGCGGGTCACGTTCACCACGCTGGCCCTGTCGATCGTCGTCGTCACCGTCCTAGGGCTGGTGCTGCTCTCGCGCGTGACCACCGGCCTCCTGGACGCCAAGGAGCGGGTGTCGGTGGCCCAGGCGTCCGCCGGCCTCGGTCAGGCGCAGCGCATCCTCGACGCCGCGAACACCGGTCCGTCCACGCCGGCACCGGCACGCCTGGTTGACAGCGTCGTGGCCGCCCTGGCGGCGCAGGCCGGCTCGCCGTCGACCTACGACGTGCTCCTGCTGTCGTCGCCCAGCATCGGCGACGCCCCGGAGCGCGGCACCAACCTCGTCGACCAGGCCAGCGTGCCCGCGTCACTGCGGGCCACGATCGAGCAGTCCGGTCGGCAGGCGTGGACCTACACCGACATCGTGCTTCTGGACGGGAGCTCGACCCCGGGCCTTATCGTCGGTGCACCGCTACAGGTCCCCACGGTGGGTCCGTACGAGCTGTACTACCTGTATCCGCTCACCCAGG
>CAYFLO010000340.1:0-2057 GCA_964343995.1 uncultured Bifidobacteriaceae bacterium | reverse complement strand
ACTCCGGCGAGAAGTCGGACAGGTCCACGTTGGTGAAGCCCAGGCGCTGAGCCTCAGTGGTGGCGGCGTCGGTGTCTCGGTTGAGATGCAGGGGCGAGGAGTCAATGTCCTTGGCGAAGGCGGAGCGTCGATCGGGGACCGGAAGGTCCGTCCCCGGGCCGAATTGCTGCTGAACCTCTTGCCGGCGTGGAAGGTCAGGGTCCTGAGAGTCCAGTCGCGCGATGATCGCCCTGGCCCGATCTGCCTGGGCACCGGCGCCGGGGTTGTCTCGGATGCTCTTCAGAACCGAACGCCACGATCCACGCTCCGTGGCGTAGAGCTCGCACTTGTCGAGAAGGTTGCCCATCGCCTCCTGCGGCAGGTCGGAACGGCGAGCCATGGGGTTCATCACGTAGGGAACCGACGACACGTCCTCTCGCTTGGACATCGTCAGCAGGGTTTCCGGCGTGGTGGCGCGGTGGCCGGCAATGATTTCCAGCACGAGATGGTCGTCGGTGCTGTTGGCCAGGGACGCGAGGGCCCCGGGCGGGGCGAGACGGTGCGCGACGGCAGCATCGATGAAGTCGCGCTCCCCACGCTGCTGCGGTCGCTGGGAGATGTCATCGAGCACGGCCGCGATGTGCCCGGGGTTGATGTTGGGGTTCTTCACGGCAGCGAGGCGCACGGACGGATCAGCGTCGTTCAGGAACGTCGGGAGATCCGACGCGGCGAGGTTCTTGTTGGCGGCTGCAGCGGCACGCACGGCCTTGTCTTCATCGTTGGCAAAGGACGCGAGATCTTTCGGCGACGTGTCGCGTGCCGACGCTGCCGCGAGGCGGGCGGACGTGCGGTTGCGGAAGGCCCCGACGCCCAGGCCGGCGAGGGCGCCGATGCCGCTGCCCAGCAGGGCACCCGCACCTGCACCGACAAGACCTCCCAGGAGAAGCCCGAACGGACCACCGAACACCGCTCCGAGGGCGCCACCGAGTGCCCCTCCGGCGAGGGCACCGACCCCGCCTCCGATGAGGCCTCCGCCGGCGGCGTGGGCGCCTGTCGACCCGGGACGGTTTCGGCCGGTGCGCACGGTGACCGGCCGCTCCTGTGGCCCGATCATCTCCTGCGGACCGTAGGTCGGGTCGGCGCCTTCGGGGCGAGGCTGCGGACCGTCGGCTTCCTGGGAGTCCTCAAGGTCAGCGGGGTCCACCGGAGGCAGTTCGACGACCTGGTGTGCGGGCACTCCGGCTCCCGCGGCTGGTTCCGGCTGCTCGAGGGCCTGCTGCTCAGGTGCCTGCTGTTCGGCTGCCTGCGGCGCGGGTTCGTCCAGATCGGCATCGTCGCTCTGCGGAAGCGGGACCTGCGCGGCGGCAAGGGACTGAAGCGAGGGGACGATCGCAGGGCGCTGCGCCATCGCACCGGTGTCGGGGGCGGCATCTGGCTCGGCACCGGCGAGCAGAGGCCGGTCGTGATCGAAGCCGACCGACATCGCCACCTCCCAAGCCCACTCGTGACGCCGACAGGGACGGGATGCCCGCAACGAGGCGTCCGTCAACCTTGAACTCAGTTCACAAGGCTACGGCACGCAGGCGCCCGCGTGGGGGCTCAGGGAGTGGTCGCCGCCCAGGCGTGGACAACGTGGTGCACGACGCCCGGTGCGGCGGCCGTGCACCCTGGTGAGACCACCCATACGTCGACCGACGTGGTGCCCGGGACGATGACCAGGCCTGCATCGGCACCGTCGAAACTGGCGCGATCGACGATGAGAGCCGTCGCGGACGAGGAGTGCAGGAGCCCGGTGATGCAGTCGCGCAACGAGGCCATGCTCGCGGTGAAGCCGGAGGTGCCCACCGGATCCAGAGCCACGGGGGTGGGAAGCGCCGTGGCCTGGTCCGCTGTGTCCACGTGCATCGAATCCATCAAAGCGGTGACCTGGCTGTCGAGATCGGCACTCGTGTAGGAGGTTCCAGTCGAAGTAAGCATCCGCGTGGGAACGATCATCGAGCGCGTTGAGGGAGCGGGCGCGGGAGCGGGCGCGGCCATTCCGACCGGAGGTCCGGAGGGGGGAAGGGGCACGATCGCAG
>CAYFLO010000339.1:1215-2060 GCA_964343995.1 uncultured Bifidobacteriaceae bacterium | reverse complement strand
CGGGGCAGTGGCGTTGCGCAGGCCCGACACCGTCGCGCTGGCGATGTCGGCGGCACGGGTGAGCTCGGCCATGCCGAACGCCTGCGCCTGATCGGCCATCCGCGCGATCTCGTCGGCGGGAGCATCGATGAGGTCGGTGGCCTCAGGCACGGTCTTGAGCACGATGAGATCGCGAAAGCGCTGGAGCAGGTCGGTGACATAGGTGCGCGGGTCGTGCCCGGCCTCGATCACCGCATCGACCACGCGGAAGAGCGCGGCCCCGTCGCGATCGAGCAGTGCCTGCACGGTCTGGTCGAGGAGGGCGCGGTCGGTGACGCCGAGCTGCGCGACGGTGTCGGCATAGGTGACGCCCTCGGGGCCGGAGCCGGCGATGACCTGCCCGAGGACCGACAGGCTGTCGCGCACGCTGCCGGCGCCGGCGCGGGCGATGAGGGCGAGCGCCGCCGGATCAGCCGGCACCCCCTCGCGCTCGCACACCCCGGCGAGGTGCTGCTGAAGCAGCCGAACCGGCACCAGGCGGAACGCGTAGTTGTGCGTGCGCGACCGGATGGTGGGGAGCACCTTGTCGGCCTCAGTGGTGGCGAAGATGAAGCGCACGTGCGCCGGCGGCTCCTCCACCAGCTTGAGCAGCGCGTTGAAGCCCGCGGTGGTGACCATGTGGGCCTCGTCGATGATGAAGACCTTGTAGCGCGAGGCAACCGGGGCGAACATCGCGCGTTCGCGCAGCTCGCGGGTGTCGTCGACCTTGCCGTGGCTGGCGGCATCGAGCTCGATCACGTCGATGGAGCCAGGGCCGCCGGGAGCGAGGTCGAGGCACGACTGGCAGGTGCCGCACGGATCAGGCG
>CAYFLO010000339.1:0-1205 GCA_964343995.1 uncultured Bifidobacteriaceae bacterium | reverse complement strand
GGCCAGGATGCGGGCGGTCGACGTCTTGCCGCAGCCACGCGGACCGGAGAAGAGATAGGCGTGGTGGACGCGGTCGTTCTCCAGCGCCCGACGCAGCGGAGCGGTGACGTGGTCCTGCCCGACGACCTCGGCCAGGGTGGCCGGCCGGTAGGTGCGGTAGAGGGCCATGGACACGTCGTCACCCTAGACGCTGGACCTGACCTCCTGACCCCCACGATGCCGGCGGTCGCCTCTCTCGAGGCCATGACCCATGAGTGGATAGGGTTCGAATGTGGAGGACCCGGGGATCAGGCTGGTGACCAAGGTCGCCCGGCTGTACCACATCCACGGCCTGCGCCAGACGGAGATCGCTGAGCGACTGGGCATCTCGCAGTCGCGCGTCTCGCGCCTGCTGCAGCAGGCCGAGGAGGCCCGCATCATCCGCACGGTGGTGGCGGTGCCCAGTCACATCCATGCCGATCTTGAGGATGCTCTGGAGAAGCAGTACCACCTCACTGAGGCGCACGTCATCGACCTGGTGGGGCGCTCGGACTCCGAGCAGATTCAGGATCTTGGCGCCGCGGCGGCGTCCATCTTCAATGAGACCAGTCTCGAGGCGCCGCAGATCGGCTGGACCTCGTGGAGCCGCACCCTGCGTGCGATGGTCGATCGCCTGCTCCCCGTCCACCTGGGCACCAAGAGGGTCATCGAGATGCTCGGTGACATCGGCCCGCCAGACCTGCAGCACGACGCCGCCCGGGCCACCGCGCAACTGGCATCGCTGTGCGGAGCCGAGCCGGTGTTCCTGCGGGCACCGGGCATCGTCCCCAGCCCCGCCATCGCTCAGGCCCTGATCGCGCAGGACACCTTCACCCGACACGCCCTGGACATGCTCGACTCCCTCGATATCGCCCTGCTGTCGTTCGGCGCCGTCGACCCTTCCGAGCCCTACGCCCCGGGCCGCAACTTCTTCACCCACAAGCAGTTAGCCGAGGTGAAGAAGGCCGGTGCGGTCGGAGAGATCTGCCTTAGGTACATCGACGAGGACGGCAAGCCCGTGCGCAGTGCGCTTGACGACGTCACGATCGGCGTCACGCTCGAGCAGTTGCGTAACGCCAAGCAGCGCTGGGCCGTGGTCGGCGGCTCCTACAAGGTGCAGGCTCTTCGGGCTGCCCTTCGCGGGGGGTGGATCGATGTGCTCGTCACCGACGTCGACACCGCCACCG
>CAYFLO010000338.1:0-2068 GCA_964343995.1 uncultured Bifidobacteriaceae bacterium | reverse complement strand
CCTGTAGTCCAATCGGCAGAGACACCCGGCTTAAACCCGGCACAGTGTGGGTTCAACTCCCACCGGGGGCACACGAGAAGGGCGCCGACAGGCCCTGGGTGAGGGGATGCAATCGGCGATGGACCCCCTGCACTGGCTGATGACCGCGCAGATCCCGGTGGGCCCGGGGATCCTGTGGCGCGAGGTCATCGGCAATGTCCTGGGCCTGGTGAGCGCCGCCTTCGGCATCAAGCGCCTGCTGTGGACGTGGCCGGTGGGGCTGGTGGCGAACGTCCTTCTCTTCACCGTCTTCCTCGGCACCATCTTCATGACGCCGCAGGACATGAACCTGTACGGCCAGGCCGGGCGCCAGGTGATGTTCGCGTGCCTTGCGGTCTACGGCTGGGTGACCTGGTCACGCCAGCGTCGTGGGCATTCCGCGCAGGTGGCCGTTCGACCGAGGTGGACCACCGGGCGCGAGCGGACGCGCTACGTGGTCGTGGGCGTCGCCATCTATGCCGTCTCGGTGGCGTTGCTCCTGGCCCTGCATTCCTACGGACCGTGGGCGGATGCATGGATCCTCACGGGCAGCGCCCTGGCGGTGTACTTCACTGCGCGCGGCTATCTCGAGGCGTGGCTGTGCTGGATCGCCGTCGACGCGGTCGGGGTGCCGCTGCTCTTCGCTGCCGGTCTGTATCCATCAGCTGTTCTCTACCTGGTCTACGCGGGACTGGCCTTCATTGGCTTCCTCACCTGGCTGCGCCTGAGCCGAGTCACGAGCTGACGGTCCGCTGCGCCTCGCGTCAGTCGCAACTGCCGTCGGTGATGGGAACGAGGTCGTAGTCGGCGTGGCCGCTCACCGGCCCTGTCGGCTTCGTGCTCCCGGGGGCCTTCCACTCGAAGTGGCCGGTCATCTCCAGGTGCATGGTCCCGGCGGTGCCGTCCCAGTTCAGCGTGTAGGTGCCGGACGCGGTCTCGTTGACGATGCCGCTGGTGAAGACCCAGTCGACGGTGCCGGCCTCACCGGTGGCATCGGGCGTGAAGGTGGCCTTACCGTCCGAACCGTCCTCCACGGTGAAGGGTGCCTCGGGGTGACACACGTCGCCGAAGATTCCACCGGGGGACCCGAGCGCCGCGGGCCCGTCACCGAAGTCCGAGGTGGTGGGGCTCACGGTGAAGCCGCTCGCGGGTGCGCAGATCTTCTGCGCGTCCTTCTCGATCGAGCCGATGTCGTGCTGGGCGTCCTGACCGATGAGCTGGCGCTGGCGGTCCTGCGACAGCCAGAACGCGATGAGGATGCCGGGGTCCTTCGCCTCCTGGCACTGCGCGATGGCCTCCTTCTCGCAGGCGCCCTGGTCGAGCGAGCTGAGCTGGTCTAGCGGGATCGTCGGTGCGGAGTCGATGCCCAGCAGCTGTCGCTGACGGTCGTACTGCGTCACCACCCGGATGGCCTCCTTGGCGGCGTCGCACGAGGAGCCGGCCTGGGCCAGCGCCGGCTCGACGACGTTCGTGCGGTACTCGTCCAGGAACGCGGTGAAGTCCAGGCCCGCGGAGGTGTCGCCCTCAAGCTGCGCACGGCGGGCAACCTGCGAGGCCGCGGCGATGCGCGCACCGAGGTCGTTCTCGGCGGACGTGGCCTGGTCGTGCAGCAGCGTGGTGTCGGCATCGGTCGGCACGTCGGCCAGGCCGGCGGTGCTGAAGTGCGAGAGCAGGGCCACGGCCTCGCGGGAGGTCGGGTCGACGGTGGCGGCCTGCAGGTGGGCACCGTCGCCCTGCGAGGTGAACAGGAACTGCTGATTGACGGCCACCGGAGTCGCCGGGGCGATGGTGAGTCGCAGGGGCACGGCGAACTGCGTGCCGTCTGGGCCGAGGGCCACACCAGCGGTGTGCGTGGCCTGGGCAATCCCGCTGATGTCGCTGAGCGGGGTGACGGTGAGGGTCATCGTGCGACTCACCGCGCCGGGGGGAACCTCCAGAGTGAAGCGGGTGCCGTCGGCAGCGGTGGCGGTGATGGTGCCGCCGTGGGCGACGTCGACGGTGCCCTGGCCCTGGGCCGATGTCTGCGGTGAGAACGACAGGCTGCCCATGC
>CAYFLO010000337.1:0-2072 GCA_964343995.1 uncultured Bifidobacteriaceae bacterium | reverse complement strand
GCTCCAGCACGCGCTGGGCGTCGGCGCGCTCACCCCGGGTGACCCACGGCAGTCGCCGCTGCGCCGACCGCGACATGAGCACGCACTCCTGCACGGTCACCGGAAAGTTCCAGTCGACGGTCTCCAGCTGCGGCACGTAGGCCATGCGCAGGCCCGGGCGGCGGGTGACCGTGCCCGACAGCGGCGCGAGCGTGCCCAGGAGAAGCCGCAGGAGCGTGGTCTTGCCGGCGCCGGACGGCCCGACGATGCCGGTGAACTGGTCCTCGTGCACGTGCACGTTGACGTCGTGGAGCACGACGGTGCGGCCGTAGCCGGCCTCCACCTGCGACAGTCGGACGAGCTCGGGCCCGACCCCGGTGCCCGTCACTGCGGATACACCGCGTGGTCAGGAACGCTGGACGTCGTCGAGACGGCCTCCAGGTTCGTCGTCGTACCGCCCAGGCCCTTCACCATGGTGATGTAGTCGGCTTTCATCAGCCCCAGCCAGGAGTGGTCGGGATCGCCGGGCGCACCGGGCAGGTCGTCGTCGCGCAGCGTGTCCTCGTAGCGCGCGCCGGTGGCGCGTCCGATCTCCTCCAGCACCGCCGACGGGAACACCTCGCTGCCGAAAATCGTGGGGACGTGCTGGGCCTTCACCTGGTCGATGATCGCGGCGACCTCCGCCGGCGTGGGGTCGGAGAAGTTCTTGGGCTGCACCGCGCCGATGATGTCCCAGCCGAAGTCCTTGCCGAAGTATGCGTAGGCGTCGTGATACGTGAGCAGCTTCTTGTTGCCGTTCGGGATCGTGGCCTGGTCCTTGCGCAGCGCATCGGCGAGCGCGGTGGCCTGCGCCGCGAAGGTGTCGTAGTTCTTCGCGTAGGTCGCAGCGTTCGACGGATCGGCCTTGCTCAGGGTGTCGCGGATGACGGCGGCGTACTTGATGGCGTAGAGCGGGTCGGTCCACAGGTGCGGGTTGGGCTTGCCGCCCTCCTTGGGGAAGGAGAAGTCGTAGATGTAGTCGGACTCCGGGAGCACACTCGTGCCGACTTCGACGATCTGCGCGGAGTCCTTCTTGTTCGCGCGGGCGAGATCGAGCGTGGGGTCCTCGAGCTTCAGGCCGTTGACGAGGATGAGGTCGGCGGTGCTGAGCAGTTCGGCCACCGAGGGCGCCGGCTCGAAGGTGTGGCTGTTGGTGCCCTCGGGCACGATCCCCTGCACCCGGGCCTTGTCGCCGGCGATGCTCGCCGCGATCGAGGTGAGCGGTGAGACCGTCGTGGCGATGAGCAGGCCGCCGGAGGGTGCCGAGCCCGACGCTCCCCCGTCGGCCGAGCCGGTGGCGCCCGATCCGCAGGCGGCCAGCAGGGCAGTCAGGGCCACCGCCACGCCCGTCGCCACCCCTGCACGCAGGCATGCGGACAGCAGCGTGGGACGACCGGGCATAGGGGGAATTCTATGGGAATGGCTTGCTTCTGCAAACTATTCGCAATAAGCCGCGCCCTGGCCCGGCTGACCCCGCACCTAGACTCACCGCACCACGCGGAAGTGGTGGAATCGCAGACACGCCAGGTTTAGGTCCTGGTGCCCTCGGGCGTGCGGGTTCAAGTCCCGCCTTCCGCACGCACGCGGGAGGACTCCTACGCCTGCCCGAGCAGGTCGGCGAGCACGGGCACGAGAGCGGCCATCGCCCGGCCGCGGTGGCTCATGGCGTCCTTGACCTCCGCGGTCACCTGCCCGAACGTCTCCTGCAGGCCGTCGGGCACGAAGATCGGGTCGTAGCCGAAGCCACCGGTGCCGCGCCAGCACGAGCGCCAGGTTCGCTGCATCGTCACCGTGCCGACCGGCCCAGCGTGCCGACAGGATCCCGGGCATGCCGTTGAGCGCATCGACGCACAGACCGGAGTCGTCAGCGACCGCCGGCACACCCGTGGCCGCGCACATCGCCCGCGCCTTGAGCATGGCGTTGCCGGCGAACGTGGCCTCGGTCTCCACAACGTCGGGCACATCCGGGTAGGCGTCGGTGCCGACGAGGTCGACGTCCAGGCCGGCCGCGTCGAGCAGCCGGCGCATCTCGGCGAGCTTGCCGGCGTTGCGCG
>CAYFLO010000336.1:0-2078 GCA_964343995.1 uncultured Bifidobacteriaceae bacterium | reverse complement strand
TGCAGGCGCCGATCATGGACGGCGTGCGGATCAGCCGCGGCAGCGGCGAGGTCGTGCGCCTTCCGCGCGGAGCCAGCCTGACCGACTTCGCCGAGAAGATCGACGTGCAGCCCGCCGACCTGGTCAAGGTGCTTATCGGCCTGGGTGAGATGGTCACGGCCACGCAGTCGATCGACGACGACACTCTGCGTCTGCTGGGCAGCGAGCTCAATTACGACGTTCAGGTCGTCTCGCCGGAGGACGAGGACCGCGAGCTGCTGGAGTCCTTCGACCTGGAGTACGGCGAGGACGAGGGAGACGCCGATGACTGGGTCGCCCGTCCGCCGGTCGTCACGGTCATGGGTCACGTCGACCATGGCAAGACCAAGCTGCTTGATGCCATCCGCAAGACCAACGTCGTCAGCGGCGAGGCCGGTGGCATCACCCAGCACATCGGCGCCTACCAGGTGGCCGCGCACACGCCCGACGGCGAGCGCCCCATCACCTTCATCGACACCCCCGGTCACGAGGCGTTCACCGCCATGCGTGCTCGCGGTGCCCAGGTCACCGACATCGCGATCCTGGTGGTGGCGGCCGACGACGGCGTCAAGCCGCAGACGATTGAGGCGCTCAACCACGCGCAGGCTGCCGGTGTGCCGATCGTCGTGGCCGTCAACAAGGTCGACAAGGAGGGCGCCGATCCCACCAAGGTGCGCGGCCAGCTCACCGAGTACGGCCTGGTCGCCGAGGAGTACGGCGGCGACACGATGTTCGTCGACGTCTCGGCCAAGAACGGCACCGGTCTGGAGCAGTTGCTCGAGGCCGTGCTCCTCACCGCCGACGCCGCCCTCGACCTTCGGGCCAATGCCCACATGGACGCCCAGGGTGTGGCCATCGAGGCACACCTGGACCGCGGCCGCGGCCCGGTGGCCACGGTGCTCGTCCAGCGCGGCACCCTGCGCCCCGGCGACTCAATCGTCGCCGGCGATGCGTTCGGACGCGTGCGCGCCATGCTCGACGACGACGGCAATCCGGTCGACGTCGCCGGCCCGTCCTACCCGGTGCAGGTGCTCGGTCTCACGTCGGTCCCCGGCGCAGGCGACACCTTCATGGTGGTGCCCGAGGACCGCGTCGCCCGCCAGATCGCCCAGACGCGCCAGGCGCGCGAGCGCAATGCGTTGCTCGCCCGCAACCGCGTCAAGCGGTCGCTGGAGGACTTCCTGGAGTCGCTGGAGAAGGGCGATGTCTCCGAACTCACCCTCATCATCAAGGGCGACGTGTCCGGCTCGGTCGAGGCCCTTGAAGACGCGCTGCTGAAGATCGACGTGGGCGACGAGGTGTCGCTTCGCGTCATCCACCGCGGCGTCGGCGCGATCAACAAGAACGACGTCACCCTGGCGAGTGCATCGAAGGCCGTCATCATCGGCTTCAACGTGCGTCCGGAGGGCAAGGTCGCCGAACTCGCCGCCGAGGAGGGCGTCGACGTCCGCTACTACAGCGTCATCTACCAGGCCATCGAAGAGGTCGAGGCGGCGCTGCGCGGCATGCTCAAGCCGGAGTACGAGGAGGTGCAGCTGGGCACGGCCGAGGTTCGCGAGGTCTTCAAGTCCAGCAAGTTCGGCACCATCGCGGGCTGCCTGGTGCAGACCGGCGAGATCAAGCGCAACGGTAAGGCTCGCCTCATCCGCGACGGCGCCGTCGTGGCCGAGTCGGTCACCATCGCCGGACTTCGTCGGTTCAAGGACGACGTCACCGAGGTGCGTGAGGGCTTCGAGTGCGGCATCAACCTGGGGTCCTTCCAGGACATCAAGGTTGACGACGTCATCGAGACCTTCGAGCTGCGCGAGAAGCCCCGCAAGCCATGAGCGTCGCCCGTCAGCGACGCATGGCCGACCGGGTCAAGGTGATCGTCGCCGAGATGCTCGAGCGCCGGATCAAGGATCCGCGGCTGGGATTCGTGACGGTCACCGACGTGCGGGTCACGCCGGACCTGCGTGAGGCAACTGTCTTCTACACCGTGCTCGGTGATGATGCGGCGCGAGCAGACAGTGCCGCGGCACTGGAGTCTGCCCGCGGCGTGCTGCGCTCGGAGGTGGGCA
>CAYFLO010000335.1:0-2085 GCA_964343995.1 uncultured Bifidobacteriaceae bacterium | reverse complement strand
GGTCTCGGCAGTCGCACCGCGCGCTAGGCGTGTGCGCCGGTCGCGTTGGTCTCGCCCGCCCGGCCGATAAGGGTGGCGACGATCTCCGCGCTCATCCCCACCAGCGGCAGTCCGCCACCGGGATGCGCGGAGCCGCCCACGAGGTACAGCCCCGGAATGGGGGAGGCGTTCGCCGGCCGCTGGAACGCCGCGCGCGAGCCGTTGCTCGAGGTGCCGTAGATCGATCCGCCCGGGGCACCGGTGGTCGCCTGCAGGTCGGCCGGTGTGCGCACCTCGTGCCACAGCAGTCGGGAGCGGATATCGGTGCCGCGCTCGGCCAGCAGGTCCAGGATCCGCTGCGCGTAGGCGTCGGCGAGTCCCGGTGACGTCCAGTCGGTGCCTCGGCCCGGATCGTGGCGGGGTGCGTTGATGAGAAGGAACCACGACTCGTGGTCGGCATCGGGGGTCATCGCCGGGTCGGCCGGCACGCACGCGTAGATCGCCGGGTCCTGCGGCACACGTCCGGAGAAGATCGCGTCGAACTCGTCCTCGTAGCGATCGGGGAACCACACGTTGTGGTGGTGGATGCCCGGCGTGCGGCCACGCACCGCGGCCAGGATGACGAAGCCGGCAAGTGACGGCGTGGTGCGAGCAAGCCGGCGCGCCTCATCGCGCGCGCGGCGGTCGTCGATCATGTCGCCGTAGACGTGCGAGGCGTCGGCATTGGCCACGACGATGTCGGCGGCCAGCCGCTCACCGTCGTCGGTGACGACCCCGCTCACCCGCCCGCGCTCCAGCAGGATCCGCGAGACGCCGGTACCGGTACGCACCTGCACCCCACGCTGCTCGCAGCGAGCGAGCAGGGCATCGGCGAGGGTGCCCAGTCCGCCGCCAAGGTGCCACGCGCCGAACGCCTGCTCGACGTAGGGGATCGTGGCGAGCACGGCGGGTGCGCGGCGCGGGTCGGACCCGGCATAGGTGGCGTAGCGCCACAGCACCTGCTGCAGCCGCGGATCGGCCAGGTACTGCCGAGCGAGGTCGGCCAGGCTGCGGGTGGGGGCGATGGTGGCCACATCGGACGGATCGCGCGCGAGCGACAGCAGGCTGCGCCATCCACGCAGCGGCGACTGCAGGAACGGCTCGCGGGTGATCTGCCACATCGCCGCGGCGCGGTCGATGAGCGCGCGCCAGTCGGCCTCAGCGGTGCCACCGAACGCGGCGCCGAACGCCGCCGCGGCGGCGGCGGGATTCACTCCCGGCACCGTCACCTGTGAGCCGTCGGCGAAGTGATACCCGAATCCGGGCTCCACCTCCTGCAGGTCCAGCGTGCTCTCCAGTGACGCACCGGTCTTTAGGAACAGGTCGCGGTAGACGGCCGGCAGCGTGAGCAGGCTGGGGCCGGTGTCGAACGCGAAGCCATCCCGCCGGTACGTCGCCAGCTTGCCGCCGACGGTCGCCGCGCGCTCCAGCACGGTGACGTCGTGTCCCTTGACGGCCAGTCGCGCGGCCGTGGCCAGCCCACCCACGCCGGCACCGATGACGATGACGCGGCTCATCGCACCTGCTGCGCTGTGGCGACGCTTACGGGGCGTCCCTTCCAGCGGTTGGTGCCACGCAGGTGCCGCCACCACGACAGGCCGCTCAGGGTGACGAACGTCGCGATCGACGCCGGCTGCGCGAGGGAGTCGATGACGGGCTCACCGGTGCGACGGGCGACGAGGGCGCGACTGGTGACTCCGGCGGCATATCCGACGGCGCCGATGCCACGGGTGCGACGCGTCGGCGCCGCGACCATCGCGGCCGCGGGCACGACGTAGGCCAGCGAGAGCAGTGCCGCGACGGCCACGGAGCCGACGGGTCCGCCGAACGCCGCCCACAGCGACTTGGTGTAGCCGTCGATGACAGCCGGGGTGGAGTCGTACATGCGGCACGTGGCCAGCGCAGAGCCGTCGACAGTGGCGGCGTGCCCACCGGACACCTTCACTGCGCGCATGAGGCCGATGTCCTCCAGCACCTGATCGCGCACGGCGGCGTGCCCCCCGGCGCGGCGGTACGCGTCGGCATCCATGGCGATCACCTGGCCGTTGGCCGCCGACAGCGAGGTGC
>CAYFLO010000334.1:0-2088 GCA_964343995.1 uncultured Bifidobacteriaceae bacterium | reverse complement strand
GCGGTTCTCCCAGGGGCGCGAGGGGGCGGGCCATCTCCACGGTGCCACAGCCCTCGCGTAACTCCAACCCCATCAGCCTCGTGTGTCTCACGGCCAGGGAACCACTGCCCCCTCGGGAGCGTCCTGTCCGGTGGCGTCCCGACCCCGACCTACCATGGCGGGACCCCCATGGAGGGGGTCCGCACCCGGGCCCCGCACGAGGGGCCCGCCGGGGCCCCGGAACAGGATGGATGTGTCGCGCACCCCCCGACGACTGCCGCGCATCCTGCTGGCCGTCGCGTCCGTGCTCGTCATGGTCCTCACCGTCGTGGCCGCGGGGGCCAACGCCCTCATGGGCCACCTCGCCGGCAACATCACCGCCGTCGACGTGAGCGAGGCCACCGGCAGCACCGCCGCGCCCACGCAGCCGCTCGCCCAGGTCGACGAGACGACCGGCACGTACCAACCCCTGAACCTCGTGCTCATCGGCTCGGACTCGCGCTCCGGCGCCGGCAACGGCGGCTTCGGCCACGCCGGCCAGTTCGGCGGCCCACGGTCGGACACGGTGATCCTGCTGCACATCGCCGGCGACCGTAAGTCGGCGATCGGCGTGAGCATCCCGCGCGACACCATGATTCAACTGCCCCAGTGCAAGAAGGACGGCAAGACCGTCGGCGGCTACACCGCACGTTTCAACGTCGCGTTCGAGCTCGGCGGCCCGGCCTGCACGATGAAGGCGATCCAGGAGATGACCGGCGTGCCCGTCTCCAACTTCATGGAGGTCGACTTCGGCGGCTTCAAGAACATCATCGACGCCCTCGGCGGTGTCGAGGTCTGCCTCGCCGCTGACGTGAATGACAAGAAGAGCGGACTTCACCTCACCAAGGGCACCCACGTGGTCAAGGGCGACGAGGCTCTGGCCTTCGTGCGCGTGCGCCACGGCATCGCCGACGGCTCCGACACCTCGCGCATCCGCCGCCAGCAGGCGTTCCTGTCGTCGCTCCTGCGCAAGGTGACGTCGGCCGGCACGCTCACCAACCCCGCCGAGATGCTCAACGTGCTCAACGCGGCCACGCAGTCGCTCACCGCCGACTCCCAGCTGGCCGACGTCAACAACCTCAAGGACCTCGCGCTGTCGATGAAGGACCTCAAGCCCAGCAAGGTCACCTTCACGACCATGCCGTGGATCTCCAACGCCGACCGCGCCACGCTGCGCCCCAACACCAAGCGCGCCCAGCCGATCTGGGACGCGATGAAGAACGACACGGCGTTCCCGAACAAGGGCAACGGCGACACCATCCTCACGGTCAAGCCGAGCTCGATCCGCGTCAACGTGCTCAACGGCACCACGACTCCGGGCCTGGCCAAGCAGGTGGCCAAGGACCTCAAGGCGCAGGGCTTTCGGGTGCAGGACGTCAGCACCGCCGACACCACCGACTACACCACGACGACGGTGCAGTACGACCCCGCCTACGACAAGTCCGCCAACACCCTGGTGGCGGCCACCAATGCCACGACGAGCACGCCGATGCCCAAACAGGGTGCTGCGCTCACCCTCATCATCGGCCAGGACTGGACCGGCGTGAGCCCGGTGCAGATCTCCAAGATCGCCACCGACTACACCGCCAAGGTGAACACCGGCGACGAGAACTTCTGCGCGGAGTAACTCAAGAACACGCGCGCGACGCCGAGCGCGTCGCTAGATCACCGGTGGGCGTCCGGCCCGCGTCATCCGCCACACCGTGCGCCAGCTCATCGGACGACGCCCTGCGGGACGCACCCGCATTCCCTCGCGCAGGCCGCCGAACCACGCGCGCAGGGCGTCGCGATCACGCAGGCGCACCAGGGTGAGCCCCACCCACGAGCCCACGTAGACCGGCTCGAGCACGACCGGCAGGTTGCGCCGGGCCAGCCACACCCGGTTGCGGGCGGTGAGCCGGTAGTAGACATCGTGGCGTGCCGGATCGATGACCGGATGGTGCGCGACGAGATCGCCGGCGTACCAGGCCACCTGGCCGGCGTCCCACACCCGCCACACCAGGTCGATGCCCTCGTGCGCGTAGAAGAACTCGTCGAGCCAGCCGCCGATGCGTTCGAACAGGTCGAGCC
>CAYFLO010000333.1:0-2094 GCA_964343995.1 uncultured Bifidobacteriaceae bacterium | reverse complement strand
CACCCTTGACCAGGCGCTCACCAAGGTGTTCGGCGCTGGCGTCAACGGCACCGTCGAGCCGCTGCCCGATCCCAATGCGCCCAGCGGCACCGGCGAGGGCCAGGCCACGCCCAGCCCGTCGCCGTCGACCGGCGGGGGTTCGAGTTCCGGCGATCCGGCGGCCGACCTGGCGATCGCGCTGGCCAAGGCGCAGTCGGCGTACACCGACGGGCAGATCGCGCTGGCCAAGGGTGACTTCGCCGCCTACGGCGAGGCGCAGAAGCGACTCAAGGCGGCGCTTGACGCGGCCGCGGTGGCCCAGCGCAAGCTGAGCCCGGGCATGGCGATCCCGACGCCGAGCGCTACGCCGGCACCGTCGGCGTCGCCGTCAGCGCCGTCAGCGTGACCCCGAGCGGGGCGTCGACGCGGATCGCGGCGACGTCGTCCGCGCGCGTCGGCCCCTGATTGACCACCGCCACCGGAATACCGCTGCCTTGCGCGCGCATGACGAAGCGCCGACCGGAGTACACGGTCAGCGAGGAGCCCAGCACGAGCACGCTGCGCGCCTGGTCGACCATCGCATAGCAGCGCTCGACGCGGTCGGCGGGCACGCTCTCGCCGAAGTACACAACGTCGGGCTTCAATGCCCCGCCGCACGACGTGCAGTCGAGCATGGTGAAGGAGTCGATCGCGTCGTCGGGCAGCTCGACGTCGCCATCGGGGTTGGTGATCGTCGGCAGGGCGGCCCACGCGGGGTTCGCCGCGGCCACGCGGGCATGCAGCGCGTCGCGGCTCACCTGCATGCGGCAGTCAAGGCAGGCCACGCGGTCCAGCCGCCCGTGCAGGTCGACCACGGCGCGGCTCCCGGCCTTCTGGTGCAGGCCGTCGACGTTCTGCGTGATGACGCCGGTGACCAGGCCGGCCTGCTCCCACGCGGCCACGGCCCGGTGACCGTCGTTGGGCTGCGCGTCGCGCATGGTCGGCCAGCCCAGGTGGCTGCGGGCCCAGTAGCGGTGGCGAGCCCGCGGATCGCGGCGGAACGCCTGATAGGTCATGGGGGCGTGCCTACGCAGTGCAGCGCCAGACGGCCCGCGGTAGTCCGGGATTCCGGACTCCGTCGACAGTCCCGCGCCACTGAGCACGACCACACCGCCGTCGGCGAGCAGGTCGCGCAGGCGGTCGATCGGTGTCGCGGACACGTGCGAGAGACCGCGCGGCTACTTCGCGAGCAGAGGAGCGGCGTCCTGCGCGACCTTCTCCGGCGACGTCGCCGGGGCGTAGCGGGTCACGGTGGTGCCGTCGGGGGCGACGAGGAACTTGGTGAAGTTCCACTTGACCCGCGAGCCAAGCAGGCCACCGGTGCGCTCCTTGAGGAACCGGAAGACCGGGTGGGTGGAGTCACCGTTGACGTCGACCTTGGTCGACAGCGGGAAGGTGACGCCGTAGTTCATCTGGCAGAACTGCTCGATCTCACCGTCGTTTCCCGGTTCCTGGTGCATGAACTGGTCGCACGGGAAGCCCAGGACGACCAGGCCCTTCGGGCCGAGCTCCTCGTAGATCTTCTGCAGGCCCTGGTACTGCGGGGTGAAGCCGCACTTGCTGGCGGTGTTGACGACGAGGACGGGACGGCCGCGGTACTGCTCCAGCGGCACCTGCTGCCCGTGGTTGTCGGTGAAGGACAGGTCATAGATCGTCTGCTCAGCCATGGCTCCAGTGTGCAGGGGCCGGTGGCCGATGGCACCTCGACGCTCAGGCGATAAAGTTGAACGTCGAACTATGTGAGCCCGACCACCTCCAGGAGTCGCCATGACCGTCGCCGATGCCACCGGCCAGCAGGGGCTGGATCCCGCCGCCCTCGCCGTGCTCTTCCGCGACGCGCACACCACCTATTCCTTCACCGATGAGCAGGTGAGCGACGCCGAGCTCGCCGAGATCTACGACCTGGTGCGCCACGCGCCCACGGCCATGAACACCCAGCCGCTGCGGATCGTCTTCGTGCGCTCGCAGGCGGCCAAGGACCGGCTGCTGCCGCTGGTGTCGGAGGGCAATCGGGTCAAGGTCGAGTCCGCGCCGGTGACCGCGATCCTGGCGGCCGACCTGGACTTCCACGAGCAC
>CAYFLO010000332.1:0-2109 GCA_964343995.1 uncultured Bifidobacteriaceae bacterium | reverse complement strand
TCGCCGTACGCGTGGGCGTACGACGCCAATCCCGTGGCCGCCCGCGCGCGTGCGGCTGTCAACACTCAAGGTTGGCTGCTCGCGCACACAAAGAATTCCGACACGATCCTGGACTGGGTCGGCGGCCAGTGGGTCAACGGCGATCGCGAGCTCTACGTCGTGGCCGGCATGCAGCTGTGGGGGGAGAACCGGGTGGGGCTGGAACCGCGTCTCACGCCCGACGACATCGCGCGCATGGGCACGATCCGGCCCTCGGTGCTGGCGATGTATGCGCCCACGCAGCAGGCGATCACCGACTTCTGGACGAGCATCCCGGCGGCCAACCACCCCACGGCCCCGCAGTGCTATGACTTCGCCTGGGCGCCCAACCCGGTGAGCGCCTTCACCGTCACGGAGGGCCACGCATGCCTGACCCGGCTCACCTGGTGACCCGGCGGCGCACCGCGATCGAGGCGGTGCTCGCCGGCCTCATCGGGCTGCTCATGTCGGTGCCGGTGTTCGGCCCGATCCTGGGGCGCCTGGACTCCGCGTGGTCGCAGGCCGACCTCATGGCCACCTACGCCAACTCCGTCACCTGGGGCGGCTTCACCTTCGCGGTCTCCGACCACTTCGGCTTCCCGCTGGGGATGAACCAGCGCTACTTCCCCGGCATCGACATCACCGAGAACACGTTCGCCTGGCTGGTCAACTCCGTGGCGCACACGACGTTCGCCGGCGTCAACGTGCTCATCATCGTGTCGTTCCCGCTGGTGGCGGTGCTCGCGTACCTCACCATCCGGCTCACCGGCCTGGCCGGGCCGCTGGCGATCGCGCTCGCCGAGGCGTTCACGTTCATCCCGTTCCACTGGGGTCGCGCCCTGGGGCACACCTGGCTCGCGGTGCTGTACTCGATGGTCGTCGGCCTGGCGCTCGTGCTGCTCATCGGCAGCGGACGCTGGCAGTGGATGGTCACGCGCCCACGGCGCCGATGGGTGGCGATCGTGATCGTGGCGCTCATGGTCGTCGTGGTCGCCTGGACCGGCGTCTACTACGTCGCGTTCACGCTGATCCTCGGCGCCGCTGCGCTCGCGTGGCGCATCGCGAAGCGAGCGCCGTGGAAGGCCATCGCGATCGACGTGCCGCCGCTGGCCGCCATCGTCGTTCTGGCCATCCTGGCGTTCCTGCCGTCGGTGCTCACCCTGCGCCATGACCCGCCGCTGGCGTCACTGGGGTCGCGCCTGCCGTACGAGTCGGTCACGTATGCCGGCGCGCTGACGATGGCCCTGCTGCCGCTGCCGTGGAGCGCGATCCCGGGCCTGGCGGCCTACAACGCCAAGGTCGTCACCGCCATCGCGGCCGCACCGTTCGGGGAGTCCACCGCCGCCACCAACTACGGCACCTGGCTGACGAGCATCGCCCTGGTCGTCATGGTCGTCGGGCTCGTCGTGCGCGCTCGCCGCGGCACGTTGGCCACCGACGACGTCCCGCCCGGCGGCGCCCCGCGCGCGAGCCTGCCCCTGGTGGCGATGCTCACCGTGGTCGGCGTGCTGTTCTTCGTGCCGTGGGGCCTGGGCTACCTGGTGGCCGGCACGCTCACGCCCGAGATCCGCGGCTGGAACCGGCTCATCGGCGCGCTGCTGCTGCTGTTCGTCGTGGGTGCGGCGGCCGCGCTGCATCGCACCTCGCTGGCGCGCCGCTGGTGGCTGGCCGCACCGGTGGCCGTGCTCGCCCTGCTGCTCGTGCTCGCCGACACCGTGCTGCCGTTCCGCGGCATCTACGCCGACAGCTCCTACTCCGCGGGGCTCACCACGCAGGCCGCGCGCGACCTCGGCGCGGCCACCAACGCCGCGATCCCGCAGAAGTGCGGCGTGCTGCAGCTGCCGTACCTCGCCTATCCGGAGAACGGCCCGGTCGGCCAGATCACCGACTACGACCCGTTCTTCCTGTCGCTGACCAACCCCGGCAAGGACTTCAGCTACGGCGCCGTGCGCAACACCGACGCCGGGGTGTGGAGCGCGCAGCTGCCGCAGGCGCCCACCGACGCCCAGCTCGCGCTGCTGCGCGGGGCCGGGTTCTGTGCGATCGCGGTCGACTTCCGGGGGTACCTCAGCGAGCAGGCCGCGCCGCTGT
>CAYFLO010000331.1:0-2115 GCA_964343995.1 uncultured Bifidobacteriaceae bacterium | reverse complement strand
CGCCACGGTGGCACGACTCGAGTCGCAGGTCGCCGCCCTCACCGCCGAACGCGGGGGGTCCCCCGGCACGTCGCCGGCCGCGCCTCCCGCTGCCGATCCGGCGCCGTCCGCCTAGCATCGCCGGGTGGCTGACTCCGTCGCGTTCGACCCTGCGGTGCAAGGGGCGCATGACGCGGCCGTCGCTGCCGGGCATCCCGGATACCTCGACCCACACACCGGGCTCTTCGTCATGACGGCGCAGTACCACCGGGAGCGCGGCCGCTGCTGTGCGTCGGGATGCCGGCACTGCCCGTACCCGATGGTCACCGAGGACGCGTCGTGAACGCACCCCGCCGCCCGATCCTCGCCGCCGGCGTCGTGCTCGTCCTCGCGGCGGTGGCCCTGGCAAACATCCCGGCCCAGGCCGCCGCGGTGCGTGCCAAGGGCACGTGGTCGATGGTGCCGCTCACGCGAGATACCGACCACGACGGCATGATCGACGGCGACGGCGGCGTGCCGCGCAGTGGCGCCGCCTCCACCCAGCCCTCCCCCGTCTATGTCGGTGCCGGCAACCACATCGCCCAGCCGCACGAGCGCCTCATCAACGGCAGCACCTCGTGGTACCTGCCCGCGTCGGGGTTCCCCGTGGAGCTCAACGCGTGCGCGTCCACCGGCGCGCAGTACCGGTGGACCGTCACGCAGGGCGGCGCGCAGGTCACGCAGACCCCCTGGCGCGCTCTGGGCAAGAAGACCTGCCGCACCGAGGTCACCCTCGCCAACGGGCCGGCCACCCTGCACCTGGAGGTGCGCAAGGGCTCGGCAAGCGCCGACACCGACATCTCCGCTTCGCCACGGGGCATCGTCATGGTGGCGATGGGCGACTCGTACTCCTCCGGCGAGGGCGTGCCGCGCAATGTGCAGGCGTGGCTCACCGATGGACCGCCATTCCAGCCGTACTGGGACGACGACGCCTGTCATCGCAGCACCCTGGGCGCGCCCGCCCAGGCCGCACTCGCGCTGGAGAAGTCATCTCCGCGCACGTCGGTGCTCCTCGTCGACGTCGCCTGCGCCGGCGCCACCGTCGACGCCGGCATCCTGGGCCCTCAGGTCACCGAGAAGCAGACCACCTCGCAGGTCGAGCAGGTGCGGGCGATCCTGGGCGACCGCCCCGCCGATGCGGTCGTGCTTCAGGTCGGCGGCAATGACGTGGGCTTCGGCTCGCTGCTGGGCGCCTGCCTGCTCAACACCGACTGCCCGCTGGCGCGCGCACCGTTCCCGCCGCTGTCGGCGTTCCGCACAGTGCAGGACGGTGTGCAGGCGCTCACCGGTCGCCTGCCCGCCGACTACACGCGCATCGCCGCCTGCATCGGCACGGCCACCTGCGCCCTCACCGGCGGGCGCACCACCCCCGGCATCGCACTGGCACCTGGCGCCAAAGTGCTGCCCGTCATGTACCCCGACATCACCCGCGCGGCCAACGGCGCGTCGTGCACCTACCTCACCCTCACCTCTGGGGACTTCGCCTGGGCCCGCGACACGATCCTGCTGCCCACCCCGGGAGCCACGTACTCCTACTCCTCCACCCGCGGTCCCGTCGCGCTGTCGCTGGCGCAGGGCACCCTCAATCAGCGCATCGCGCAGACCGGCGCCACCGTGGGCTGGGCTCCGGTGACCGGCACGTGGGACGCCTCCGGTGCTGGCTCCGTCGGCCATGGCGTGTGCGCGGGTGCGCAGGCGTGGGTGTTCGGTGTCACCGCGCTCTCCGGCTTCGCGAGCGCGTCGTTCCACCCCAATCCCGTCGGTGCGGCGGCCATGGGCAAGGCGATCACCGCCGCTGTCCGCGCGACCGTGCCCGGCCTGTCCTGAACCTCGTTCGAACGCCCCGACCCGAAAGGTAGGTTTCCCTCGTGCGCATCGGACTGCTGGCCTACGGCGCCATCGGCCACGAGCACAACCGGGCCATCCAGGCCACCGACGGCCTGGAGCTCACGGCGGTGTGCGACGCCAACCCCGAGCGGGTGGTGGTGGCGCAGCAGCTGGCTCCGCAGGCACAGGGCTTCACCGACGCTGAGGCGATGCTCGACTCCGGGCTCATCGACGCGGTGATCATCTCCACTCCCCCGGACTCGCACTATC
>CAYFLO010000330.1:0-2132 GCA_964343995.1 uncultured Bifidobacteriaceae bacterium | reverse complement strand
CGTGCTCGTCGGTGCGCATCACCCGCGCACCGATCCCCTGCCAGGCGGCGAGGGTTCGGGGGTGGGGGTGACCGTACGGATTGCCCGCGCCCACGCTGATGACCGCGATCGGTGCAGGGGCGCGGCCCGGTAGCAACGGGTCGAAGTTGCCACTGCCGTGGTGCGGCACCTTGACCACGTCGAAGGGATGCAGCAGCGGCAGGATCGCGGCCTGCGCCTCGCGTTCGACGTCGCCGCTGAGGAGCACACGGTGCCCGTCGACCGTGGCGTCGAGAACGATGCTGGCGTTATTGGGCACCGACCCTGCGTCGATCCGGCGGGCCGGCCACAGCGCCCGCCAGGTGATGCCGGCGATCGTGCGCACATCCCCCGCACTGATCGCCTGCACCGGAAGGCCTCGGGTCCACCCGTCGACGGCGGCGGCATCAGCGGCCGGCTCGCGCACCGGCGACACCAGCACGACGCCCACGCGGCGTCGGCGCAGCGCGCCGGGCAGCCCGTCGACGTGATCGGCGTGGAAGTGGGTGAGGACGATGGCTGGCAGCTCGTCTATGCCGGCGCGCGACAGGCACGCATCGACGAGGTCGGGATCAGGCCCGGTGTCGACGAGCACGGCCGCATGCGGGCCGGCGGGCAGCAGCAGGGCGTCGCCCTGGCCAACGTCGCAAGCGATGATGAACCACCCCGGCGGCGGCCAGGCCCGCCGAGGCATCGCCGCGATCAGCAGGCCGGCCACCACGAGCCCGGCGACGACGATCGGTGCCACGCGGGCACCACGTCGCCACGACCACGTGAGTGCCGCGGCTGCTGCGGCGAGGACGACGATCGCGACGATCCCGCGCACACCAGAGGGCCAGCCGACTCCGGCGAACGGCAGTGACGGGCACGCGTGCGCGATGAGAGCGATCCCCTGTGCCGGGATTGATGCGACGTGCGCGACGACCGCCGCAGCCCAGGGCCACCACGGCGCCAGCACCGCGCAGGCCAGCCCCAGCACTGTCACCGGCGCGACGAGCGGTTCGGCCAGCAGGTTGGCCGGCACCGAGGCGAGCCCGGCGAACGCGCCCATCGCCGACATCACCGGCAGCGTCGCCACCTGGGCCGCCACGGTGAGCGCGATTCCTTCGCGAATCCGGGGCGGCAGGCTTGCTGCGACGCGCACCTGCGCAAGCGCGCTCTGCAGCGGCGGGCTCAGCAGGATCAGGCCGGCGGTCGCCGCGACCGACAGGGCGAACCCCCACGACGCCGCCAGCGACGGCACCAGCACCACCAGGAGGAGTACGGCTGCCGCCAGTACGGACGGGCCCGCACGCCTCCCACCACTGAGCAGCGCCAGAACGATGACGGCCCCCATCGCCACCGAGCGCAGCACGCTGGGCTGCGGCCCGACGAGCACGGTGAACCCCACGAGGGCGGCGAGGGCGACGACGACGCGCACCGCGAGAGGCGCGCGCAGTAGGGCGAGCACTCCCAGGACCAGTCCCAGGACGATCGCCACATTGCCGCCGCTGACCGCCGTGAGGTGGGAGAGTCCGCTCACGCGCATGTCGTGGACGAGCTCGGGCGGTGCGAGCGTGGTGTCGCCGACCGACAGGCCGGCCACGAGCGCACCGGCATCGGCCGGCACCGCCCGCAGCACCGACCGCTGGGCGATGCGCATCGCGTGGGTCACGCGGTCCAATACCCCTGGTCCGGCGCGCACCTGGGCGATATCCACCACCAGTACTCCTGCGGTATCCGGGTCATGACCGCGCACGAGCCGTCCGTGCAGGTGCACGAGCGCGCCGGGGACGAGAGCGGCGTCGACACCGCCGGGGAGGCGCGCCTGCAGCGGCACCTGCACGTCCACCGCCTCGGCGGCTGTGGCGACGCGCGTCGTCGCGACCGGCATGACCCTCGACGTGCGGTCCTGCCACACAGCCGCACGGGTCGACGTGCGCACGACCGACTCCCCGGTGATGACCCCCTCGACGTCGACGATCGCGCGCTGCACCGTCCACGTGGCCACCGGCTCGGCGTGAAGCGGTGCCAGATGCACGGCACTCGCCACGGCACCGGCACCTGCCCCCAGGAGCCCGGCCGCCACGAGCAGCGCCACCGGTCGCCACGGCATGCCACGCACCACGACGGTC
>CAYFLO010000329.1:0-2142 GCA_964343995.1 uncultured Bifidobacteriaceae bacterium | reverse complement strand
TTCTGCACGTCGGCGAGCACGGCCTTCATGTTCGCCTTGACGCGCTCGTCGATGACGCGGGGACCCGACACGTAGTCGCCGTACTCGGCGGTGTCGGAGACGCTCCAGCGCTGCTTCGCGATGCCGCCCTCGTACATGAGGTCGACGATGAGCTTGAGCTCGTGCAGGCACTCGAAGTAGGCCACCTCGGGCTGGTAGCCGGCCTCCACCAGGGTCTCGAACCCGTACATCACCAGCTGGCTGGCGCCGCCGCACAGCACGGCCTGCTCGCCGAACAGGTCGGTCTCGGTCTCCTCGGTGAAGGTGGTCTTGATGCCGCCGGCGCGCAGCGCACCGATGGCCTTGGCGTAGGACAGGGCGAGCGGCCAGGCATTGCCGGTGGCGTCCTGCTCCACGGCGACGATCGCCGGCACGCCGCGTCCGGCGACGTACTCACGTCGCACGAGGTGGCCCGGCCCCTTGGGAGCGACCATGCAGACGTCGACGGTGGACGGCGGCGTGATGAAGCCGAAGCGGATGTTGAAGCCGTGCGCGAAGAACAGCGCGTCACCGGGCTGCAGGTTCGGCTCGATGGCCTCCTTGTAGAGGATCTCCTGCACCGGGTCGGGGACCAGAATCATGATGACGTCGGCCTCGGCCGCCGCCGTGGCCGGATCGACAACGCGCAGGCCGGCCTCGATCGCCTTGGCGCGGCTCTTGGAGCCCTCGGCCAGTCCCACCCGGACGTCGACGCCGGAGTCCCGAAGGCTCATGGCGTGGGCATGGCCCTGGCTGCCGTACCCGATGACGGCGACGACGCGGTTCTGGATGATCGACAGGTCGGCATCGTCGTCATAGAACAACTCGGCCACGGGGTCCTCCTGGGGATTGGGATGCGAGGGGGAAGGCTACTGGGTCAGGCGACGACGGCCCGGGCCGACCGGTCGGAGATGGATCGGCTGCCGCGGCCCATGGCCACGGTGCCGGACTTGACCAGCTCGCGGATGCCGAAGGGTTCCAGCACCTTCAGCAGGGCCTCGAGCTTGTCGGTCTTGCCCGTCGCCTCGATCGTGACGGCGTCCGGAGCCACGTCGACGACCTTGGCCCGGAAGAGCTGGGCGGTCTCCAGGATGTGCGAGCGGGTGTTGGGCTCGACCTTGACCTTGACCAGCATGATCTCGCGCTGGACCGACGACTCGTGGTCGAGCTCGACGATCTTGAGCACGTTGATGAGCTTGTTCAGTTGCTTGGTCACCTGCTCCAGCGGTGCCTCCTCGACATTCACCACGATGGTGATGCGAGAGACCTCCGGAGTCTCGGTCGGCCCGACGGCCAGCGACATGATGTTGAAGCCGCGTCGACTGAACAGACCGGCGACGCGCGCGAGCACACCGGGCTTGTCCTCGACGAGCACCGACAGGGTGTGGGTGTGACCCGGGCCCTGGCTCATTCGCCGCCTCCCCACTCGGGCGCCATGGCGCGAGCGATCTGGATGTCGTCGTTGCTGGAGCCCGCGGCGACCATCGGCCACACCATCGCGTCGCGGTGGACGATGAAGTCGATGACGACCGGCGCGTCGTTCATGCCCATCGCCTTCTCGATGACCGCATCGACCTCGTCAGAACTCTCGCAGCGCAGGCCGTGACAGCCGTAGGCATCCGCAAGCTTGACGAAGTCCGGGATGCGGTGCGAGTGCAGGTCGGTGTTCGAGTAGCGCTCGTTGTAGAAGAGGGTCTGCCACTGGCGGACCATGCCGAGGCTGCTGTTGTTGATGAGTGCAACCTTGATCGGGATGTCGTTGATCGCGCAGGTGACGAGCTCCTGGTTCGTCATCTGGAAGCAGCCATCGCCGTCGATCGCCCAGACCGTGCGGTCCGGGGCGCCGACCTTGGCACCCATCGCGGCCGGGACCGCGAAGCCCATCGTGCCGAGGCCGCCGGAGTTGATCCACGAGTCCGGACGCTCGTAGCCGACGAACTGCGCCGCCCACATCTGGTGCTGGCCGACGCCCGCCGCATACACCGCCTCCGGGCCACTGATCTGGCCGAGACGCTGGATGACGTACTGCGGTGACAGGGAGCCGTCGTCCGGCCAGTCGTAGCCGAGTGGGTAGGTGTCGCGCATCCGGTTCAACTGCGACCACCAGGCCGCGTAGTCGCCGAC
>CAYFLO010000328.1:0-2151 GCA_964343995.1 uncultured Bifidobacteriaceae bacterium | reverse complement strand
ACAACGGCCACCCGCAGGATGTTGTCTACGGCATCCGGGTGTCGCCCACCGTGCTCGTGACCGCCACAGTCTCCCAGGACATGGTGTCCTTCACGCCCACCTGGCCCTCGCGCACCACGGCGCAGATGAAGGCCGCCGCACATGCGTTGGCCCTGGCGCAGGTGGCGCGACTGAAGGAGCAGGGGCTGGTGCGCTAGCGGCGCTTTACGCCCCCGCGCACTACAGCCCGGCGCACATCCGGTCGACGGCCGCGCACGCGGCCTGCATCGCCGCCACCTCGTCGCCGGCGAGCTCCGCCGGCAGGATCCACTCCCACTGCCGGCGACCCAGCAGCACCGGCACGGCCACGACGCCGTGCAACCCGAGCTCGTCAGCCCACTCCCCGCTCACCTGCACCTGCGCGGGGACGGCCATCGAGACGCCGGCCACGAGCGCAGCAACGATGTCGGCCGCGGCCCGCGCGGTGACCGCCTCGGTGGTGTGACCCGCGGTGAAATGCGTGAAGAACGGCTTGACCGCAGCGCGCAGGTCGGCCGGCAGCGACGTCACGAAGTCGTGCGCCTGGGCCAGGTGGTTCTCCTGGATCATGGCGATCATCTGCGCCTTGGCCGCACGAATGCGTTCGGGCAGCTCGGCCAGGGTGTGGCCGCCGCGGGTGCGCGCGATGTAGGCGTCGATCTCCGCGCGCGACATCCCGCGCACGTCGATGCGGCTCCACAGCGGCACGAGGTTGTCGCCGTGCATGCCCAGCATGTAGGCGAACACGTCGCGGCGGTTCACGTCGAGGTCGTCGGCGATCTCATGGGCGAAGCGCAGCGAGTCCGACCACGCCCCGGCGCCGAGGACCTGGCGGTCACCCAGGGCGTCGGCGAGGATCCGCACCCCGAGTTCGACCGGATTGGACTGCATGACGACGAACGGCGGCTGATCGCGGGCGGCCAGGGCATCGGCATAGGAGTGGAAGAGCGCGGCGTTCTCGCGGGCCAGCGCCTCGCGGTCGATCGCCGCACCGGCATCGGTCGGCACCGTCGCTCCGGCGAGCATGACCACGATGTCGGCGTCGACGTCCGCGGGGTCGAAGGCGAGCGCGATATCCGGCGCCCACTCGTCGAACGCGTCATGCAGGTCGGCCTGCAGTCCCCACAGTTGATGCTCACGTGACCCGCCGCGGTGGCCGACCAACTGCATGCGCGCCGTGCTGGGCAGAACGCGCCGCTCGAGCAGTTGCATCGCCAGCTGCCGCCCGCAGGCACCGCTGGCTCCGATGATCGCGACGTCCACGGGTCATGGATACCGCATCACGCGGCCCCGCGCGGTGCGGGTCAGGGAACGGATGCGAGAAACGCATTGATCGTCGCTGTCACGCCGGCCGGATCCTGGAACACGAACGAGTGTCCGGCGCGCGGCACGAGCACCAGGCGCGCCCCGGGGATGGCGGCGGCGATGCGGCGGCTGTTGACCGGTGGGGTGATGACGTCCTGCGCGCCGTCGATCACCAGCGTGGGCCGGGAGATGCTGGCCAGGGCGCGCATGTTGGCATCGCTCGCGAGCCACGGATCCTCCGCGGCGACCATTGCCTCCAGCGTGGCCTGCGGGGTGTCGACCTCGGGGTAGCGGCCGGACGTGACCGCAGCATCAAGACGGGCCAGGAACCGACGGCCGGAGGGGATGTCGCTGGCGGGGTAGTTCGTGCGCAGGTAGTCCCAGTCGGAAGTCTCGTTGCTGTCGATCTGCTGCACCCACGCGGGCCCGAGCACGGCCTTCGATCCGCCGGGGTTCGTGCCGGCGAGCACGAGTGCATGCACGCGATCGGGATGTCGGATGGCCAGCTGCTGGGCGATGAACCCGCCCATCGACCAGCCGAGCACATTCACCGGCGCACCGGGCGACACCTGCGCGATGAAGTCGGCCATCCAGTCGGCGGCGCGGTCGAACGCCCACGGGCCCGGGGCTGCGCCGGAGTCGCCGAGGCCGGGGTAGTCGAGCACGACGACGCGGTTGCTGCGGGCCAGGCTGGCGAGGAACGCCGGATCCCACTCGTTCATCGGCGACGCCGTGCCGTTGAGTAGCAGCAGGGTCGGACCCGACCCGAGTTCGGCCCAGGCGATGGTCGTGCCGGCGACGGACGCCTTCTTCTCCACGATGCGCACC
>CAYFLO010000327.1:0-2153 GCA_964343995.1 uncultured Bifidobacteriaceae bacterium | reverse complement strand
GCTTTGGTCTTGTCGGTGAGCTCCTTCTCCAGATCGGGGGGAAGCGAGCCTCCGCCGAACAGGCGCCGGAACCTGCCGCGGGTCTTGTCGTGGAGCTCCTTGTACGTCTCCTCGTGGGGTGCTTTGAGGGCGGTGCGCTGCTCATCGGTCATCTTCTTGATGACCGAGTCGCCCACCGCGATGCGCTCCTTCTCGCCGCGCGTGTTCGTGTATCCGGTCGTGTCTGTGCCGATGCGCTGCTTGCGGTCGGCCGTGCGTGCGGCATCAAGGGTGCCAAGTTGATCCTTCAACTCGCTGCGGCGGTCGAGCTCCTCGGGCCGGTAGCCGCGTGACGACGGGTCGGCCTTACGCAGCGCGTCGCGCTCGGCCTTGTCGGAGGTGGCCTTCTCCTGCAGGGCCTGGCGCATGGCGGTGAAGGTGTCCAGGCGCGACTTCTGCTCATCGTCGAGTTTTGCGGTGTTGCCCAGGGGTCGATCGGACGTCGGGCTCAACGACTCCAGACCGCGCAGGGCATCGCCCTTGCGGCTCGCGGTGACCTGGTCGTCGGCGGAGATCACGTGACCCGGGGTGAGGGTGTCACGCAGATGCTCGGGCACCGCCGTGCCCACCGACTGCTCCTGGGTCCAGGCGGGAAGCACCTTGTTGCCCTGCAGCTTGTCCATCTTCAAGAGTCGGTCGTTCGCGGCCTTTTTCTTCATCATCGCGAAGAGAGCCTGATTGCCCTTGGACGCCTGGTATCGCTTAGTGAACTCCTCCTTGCCCAGGGTGTCCATGAGGGCGCGCGCCCCGGCCTTGCGCTCCTCGCCGCGGGCCGGAAGGCCGGCGAGCAGGCCGCTGCCCTTGTCGTTCTTCCACGACGTCAGGGCGCCGTGGAGTTTCTGACTGGCCAGACGATTGTCGACGCGGGCCACCTCGGTGTTCGCCACGCGAGTCTCGTCGGTGCGCGCAGCAGCAGCGGCGATGATCTGTCCGCCCAGGAGCGCGTTCTGCGCGTGGGCCACCACGTTGGTACCGGCGAGCTCGTCGATGGTCTTGGTGACGCCCTTCGCGACAACCTTGCCGGCCGTTCCGCCGAGTTCACCTCGCGAGGCCTGGAATGCGGTCTTCAGGCCAGCCTGGACATCCTCGGCGGTGTTGCCCTTCTTCGTGTAGGCCCCCTCGGCCTTGCGTCGGGCGAGGAAGGCCGCGGCGAGCTCCTCCCTCTGGGCCGACGTCATGGTGTCGTCGAACTCTGGCGCGCCCTTGGGTCGCGTTGGGACGATCACCGGCCGCTTGGTGTGAGCGCCCTGGGCGCTGGCGAGAGCCTCGGGGGTCGGCGAGGTATCTGTGGTGGGGTCGGGCGCGCTGGTGACCTTGGCCTTCTCCTTGGCCATGGGTCACCTCCCCCTCGCACCGCGACGATGCCTTGCGCGGAGGGAATTATCGCTCACGGGCCCGAGCCCCCGGTCAGGATTGAACTGACGACCTACCGCTTACAAGGCGGTTGCTCTACCACTGAGCTACAGGGGCGTGTCGCCGAAGGATAGTGCCGGTCAGCGGCCGAGGAATCGGCGCGCGTTGCCGCCCAGGATCGCCGCGCGCTCGTCGTCGGAGATCGACGCCCCGCGCACGACGGCGCCGGCGGGACGCTCGCCCAGGGGGTAGGGGTAGTCGCTGCCCATCATCACCTGCGTCGGCCCCATCGTGTCGATGAGCAGGCGCAGGGCGGGCTCGGTGAACACCACGGTGTCGACGCTGAAGCGGTCGACATACGCCGACGGTGGCGCCGTGCTCGCCCCCCGGACGATGTCGCCGCGCTGGTGCCACGCATTGTCGGCACGTCCGAGCCAGAACGGGAAGGATCCGCCACCGTGCGCAAAGGCGATGCGCAGCGAGCGCGGAAGCCGGTCGAAGGCGCCGCCGAGCACGAGGGCGAGCACCGACAGGTGTGTCTCGGCGGGCATGCCTACCAGCCACTGCACCATCCACCGATCCAGGCGCGGCGCCATCGGCATGTCCCACGGATGCACGAACACGGGAGCACCGCGGTCGGCGCAGTGCTGCAGGAACGTCACGATCCCCTCGGCGTCGAGGTCGGCATCGCCGACGTGGTTGCCGATCTCGACACCGATGTGCCCGTTGGCAAGGCTGCGGTCGAGCTCGCGGCAGGCCGC
>CAYFLO010000326.1:0-2159 GCA_964343995.1 uncultured Bifidobacteriaceae bacterium | reverse complement strand
AGCCGGCCAGGCAACCCGCGGTGAAGAGCGCCGGCGGAATCTGTGCGTCGGACGGGGCCGCCGTGGCGGTCGCGTAGTCAGTGCCGCAGACAGCCTTGGCCTCCTTCGGGATCCAGAACTGGCCCTCGGCTTCGAAGATCATCGGCGTTGGCGCACCCTGGGGTCCGCCGGAGGGCGCGTCCTTCGGGCCGAGCACGCCGGACGTCACGGCCCAGCCGCTGTCGCAGCTCACGGAGTCGACCGTGTAGACGTTACCCGCTCCGGCCGCAGCCATGGCCTTGTCGACCTCGGTCTGCAGGACTTCCTTGGTGCACTCGGTCATCCCACCGACCTTCGACGCACTCTCGGACGCGGGCGATGACGAGGACGACGAGCAGGCGGTGAGGAGCGTGAGGGACAGGCCGGCGACAGCGACGGCGGCCAGGGGCAGGGTGAGGCGCGAGGCGCGCATGGTTCTCCTTGGTGAAGGGGTGGCGAATCGATCGACACCTCAGGGTAACCGCGCCAGCGCGCGGTCAGGGATTGCGACGGTTACGCCGGCGCGGCGGTTCCCTCACGCCGGGGCATCCACGGGATGACCGCTGAGGTGCGCCGCTGATAGTCCGCGTACTCCGGGTACTTGGAGCGGGTGATCTGCTCGGTGAGGCGGGTGGAGCCGATGAACAGCGCTGTCAGCAGGATCGGGCCGACGATCGTCCAGTGCAGCAGCGTGCCCGCGGCTGACGCCCCGATGAGGTAGAAGAGCCACCATTGAGCCTGCTCGAAGAAGAAGTTGGGGTGGCGGGAGAAGCGGAACAGCCCCGTCTGACAGAACTGCGGGTCAGGGGTGCGGCCGGCGGCGAGTTCGGCCCTCTTGTGCTGATGGAAGTTCCACTGCTGCTGGTCGGCGACGGTCTCGCCCACCAGGCACCCCAGGAACAGTGCCGTGAGCACGATGTCGAGCGGCCCGAACGACGACGGGTGGTCGTAGGCGGTCATCGCCGGCAGGGCGATGAGCATGAGCAGGACGTTCTGGATGAGCGCGATGAACACCACGTTCATCACCTGGAACTGCCAGGGCTTCATGCCGGCGCGCACATGGGCCCAGCGGTAGTCCTCCATGCCGGAGTAGCCGCCCTTGCGGGCGAAGTTGAAGGTGAGGCGCGCGCCCCACAGGGTGACGATGACCGCCATGACGTCCAGTCGCACGTCGGCCAGGTGGGCGAATCCCGCGAAGATCCACACATAGACCGCGGGGATGATCGACCAGATGCGGTCGACCTGCGAGTAGTCGCGGGTGAGGACGGAGGCCAGCCACGTGATGACCGTGGCGGCGGCGCAGACGATGATCGACAGGGTCAGCGGCGTCACGACCGCGAAGATTAGCGGGGGCCGGTCGGGACCGTGCAGGAGACACGCGGCCCCGACCCGGTGCGCCCATCCCTCACCTGTGTGAGATCTGGCGCGGCGCGTCCCGCGGTTCTAGCCTTGAGGCACCGGCACAAGGGGGTCACGATGCACAGGAGAGTGAGATCTGTTCTGGGCTGCGGAGCACTAGCCGCTCTGGTGACAGCTCAGGGTCTTGTTCTGGCCCCGTCGGCTCATGCGGCGTCGCTGTCGACGTTCTCCGCTCCACTGGACGGCACCAGCGCCACTGCCCAGGCCACGCGGCTCCCCTCCCCGGCGAGTGCACAGCGGTACGTCGCTCATGAACTCGGTGACTACGGCACGGTCTACACCGTGGCCGGGCCGCTCGCGACGGGTGTGCTTGCCGACCGTCCGGCATTCGTGGCCAAGGTGTCGCGCCAACTGCCCGCGTCGGACGGTGTCGTGGCCACGTCGATCATTCAGGTCAAGCCAGGCACCGACCTGGCCGCGGAGGTGACCTGGGCGTCGGGACACGACGGAATGACGGGATCGACGCCACGCACCAGCACGCTCCCTGGCGGCTGGATGGTGTGGGACTACGGCGTCTCGGCCGACAAGGACGTGCATCGTCAGGCCGTGTATGCGGCCAAGGGGACTCAGATTGTCCGCGTGTACTGCCAGGTTCAGAACGACGCGGCGAAACCGGCGTCGACGGCGCCGCTGTGCAAGGACCCCGTCGCCCTCGCGCGCGGGATCGTCCAGACCAAGCCCGCCCTTCCCTCGACCAGTGCCGTCAAGGCGCTGCTGCCGCC